>JAYGDG010000587.1:0-2231 GCA_046583015.1 Pirellulaceae bacterium
GATCAGCTTTGCGGGCCGCAATCGAACCAACTGACGGCAGAGCTCACTTCCGATCGACCCCCCACCACCCGTGACCACCACTCGTTTGCCCTTAAGACCCGCCGTAATGGATGCCCAATCAAGAGTGACTGGCTTGCGCCCCAGCAGGTCATCAAGATCGACCTCCCGCAGGTCTCGGCTGGTCGCTGTGCCGTCAATGATGTCCTGAACCTTGGGCAATGTACGAAACGGCAACTGGGCCTTTTCGCACCATTCAACTGCTGTACGCATCTGGGCAGCTGTCGCGCTAGGCATGGCGAGAAGAATTCGGCTTATGTCTTCTTTTCCAGCCAACAAAGGAATCGTGTTGCACCCCCCAACGACGCGCACACCGTGCAATTCTCTGCCTTGCTTCCCAGGATCGTCGTCTACCAACGCAACCGGCTCGTATCGTCTCGGCGTGGCGCGCATCAAATCCCGGATCAGCATTTCACCCGCGGTACCCGCGCCAACAATCAGTACCTTCTCTGTACCCGCATCGGAATCCTGCCGAGTATCCCGGTCATGCCAAATTCGGTAGAGAACCCGGGGGCCCAACAAGAACCCAATAAGCAGCAGCGTCTGCAGCAGAAAGACAGACCGCGGGACGGCCCACATTCGATCATAGGCAAAAATCAAAGCAGCCACGATCGCCGTTCCAAAAATCACAGCTTGGATGACTTTGGTCAGGTCATAGAGCGAAGTGAACCGCCAGGCTCCCCTTGGGACACCCAATGCCACAGAAGTTCCAAGATGACAGATGATTACGAGGGGCAACAATGTGGCGGCCTCGACAAGAAAGGTATTTGGGATGGTTCCCAGTATGAGTCCGTCGATGGTTTCCAGATTGAACCGCAGCCAGTACGCCAAATACCAGCTCAATGAAATCATGAGTCCGTCGTGGAGCAATACGGGCCACCGCCCGATTACGTACCGGGCCTGCTGGCGGGCATTGACTAGCCGCCGATGGAGAAAGGATCCGATGTTCATTGAAATATGTCGCGTTGTTCGAGTCTCCGTACCCCCACCATCATCAATATCACGAAGACGAGTCCAAGGGGAAACCACAGCATGCCTGGCCCTACTGCCAACATCTCCAGGGTACCCAGAACGGCCAAGCAGCCGCTGCCAAGTAATGCCAGGCTCGAAACCCGGGCGTGACCGACTCCGGATCGTACAACCCGCTGATAAAAATGGGTAGCATGTGCCTCCCACCATCGTTCACCCGTTAAACATCGGCGGCCCAATGTGACCGTAGCATCAAACAGGAATATGCCGTACAGAAGCAGAAATGCGGTCACTGGCATCTGATGCTCCGTAACGCCGTGAAGCGCCAGCAAAGCGAAAACAACACCCAGTGCCAAACTACCGACATCCCCTAGGAACACGCGCGCAGGGGACCAGTTGAGAGCGAGAAATCCAATTCCAGCCCCTGCGAGCGCCAAACAAAACAGTCCCATTCCGACATCCTCATAAAGAAGGAACCATCCTGCGAGCACAATTGATGAAATAATGGCCTGGCTCGCGACCAGGCCGTCTACGCCATCCATGAAATTGTAGAGATTCGTCATCCAAATGATCCAGAGAATCGCTATGGGGGTTGCCAGAAATGGCGACAGTTCAAGAATCGCGAGTACAGAAAATTGTAGTTCACGGGGCAAGCCGATTAACCAGACAACGATCATACCCACAGCAAATTCGACCAGGAGCTTTCTCCGAACGGGGAGACTGTGATGATCATCCCACCAACCGAGGGCTCCGAATCCTAGGGCGCTGATCCCAAGTGCCGCAAAAATGCGGTCCGTCCCGGGGAGGAACCACATGAGGCTCCCCGAGGCCAGAATGATAATTCCAACAATCACAATACCGCCACCCTTTGGCGTCGGCTGGGTATGCAGGCTACGTTGATTCGGCAGGTCGAGCACCAACACACCACGTGTGTGTCTGAGCAATACGCTAAGAACCAGCCAGCAGGTCAAGGCGGAACCCATACCTGCGAGCGATCCGAGAAGATACCAGTAACCCAAAAAATCTCTGCCTGACTTTCTAATTACGCAGCTTACAACGTCTGCACGAAGAGTGAACGGTCGAAAAATCGGATCGTAACGTTACAGAACTATTTGGCACGCCAGGCATTTTACCAAAGGACCCAGTTCGCTGAAGAAGTAACGTTTAAATTTATTTTCTTAGTGCTCGCCTTATCCCACTGATCG
>JAYGDG010000673.1:0-3625 GCA_046583015.1 Pirellulaceae bacterium
GACCATGCTAGAGTTTTCGGCCACGGCGGTTTCCATGCCGGTTGCTACGATGGGAGGTTCGACCACGAGCAGGGGAACTGCTTGCCGCTGCATATTGGAACCCATCAATGCCCGGTTGGCATCATCGTGTTCCAGGAACGGGATCAATCCGGCAGAGACTCCCACCATTTGACTGGGTGCCACATCGATGTACTCTATCTGTTCAGGTGTGACCAGTTCAAAGTCAGAGCGATAGCGTGCAACCAGGTTCGGTCCCTTAATGGTGTTACTGTTGTCGACCTCGGTATCGGCTGGTGCCACGTAAGAAATTGATTCTTCATCGGCTCGCAGCCAGACGATTTCATCCGTGAGTTTCCCTTTGTTCACTTTACGGTAAGGTGTCACCAGGAAGCCGTAATCGTCCACACTGGCGTAGATCGCCAGGCTGGAAATCAGCCCAATATTGGTCCCTTCCGGGGTTTCAATGGGACAAATCCGTCCGTAATGTGAGATATGGACATCTCGCACTTCGAAGCCCGCTCGCTTTCGGTTAAGGCCACCGGGGCCGAGTGCGGAGAGTCGGCGTTCGTGGGTTAGTTGCGAGAGGGGATTGGTTTGGTCGACGACTTGAGAAAGTTCACCACGACCGAAAAAGTACTCAATGGCAGCAGAGACGCTTTTCGGGTTGATCAAACTGCGTGGTGTAATATCCGTGTTGTCGGATTTAAGGCTCATTCTTTCCTGAACGGTTCGACGTAGTTTCAGGAAGCCTTTGCGCAATTCGTCACTGGCCAGTTCGTCAATCGTTCGCAGTCGCCGGTTGCCCAGGTGATCAATGTCATCTACCTGATAACCTTCTTCGGAGGTAGCCAGCTTCAACAGGTAAGCGATCGAGGAGATGAGATCATCGGGTCGCAGGGTCATTTCTTTTTCGGAAATTGAGAGATTCAGTTTTCTGCTAATGCGAAAACGTCCAACTCGTCCTAATCGATATCGATTGGAGTCAAAGAATTTTTCCTCGAACAAGGTTCGTGCTTTTTCCAGTTGGGGCGGATTTCCCGGTCGCAAGCGCTGATAGATACGCAGCAATGCTTCTTCATGGCTGGAAGTCGGATCGTCCGAGAGGCTGTTGAAGATCAGCGACACTTTGGGAGCGTCCAACACTTCAACTTTCTTGAGTCCGGAATTGCAAATCGTTTCGGCAATGGCCTTCGTTATTTTTTTGCCAGCTTCCACGATGACTTCACCGGCCCGCTTGTTGGAAGCGGGATAAACGATATCGTCGACTGCAATTTTTTCTTCAATCTTGCCAACGCTGCGACCGTCAACGACCTTTTCGCTGTTGGTTTCGTAGAAGGCACGAATGATATCTGCGTCAGTACTGTACTTGGGGTTCATGGCACGCAGCAGCATCACGGCGGAAAATTTGCCGCTCTGGTCAATACGGATACTGAGCGAGTCCTTCTTCGTGACGTTTACTTCGATCCAGCTGCCACGTTCGGGGATAATACGACAGCTGGGAAGCTTGCGATCGCTGGTTCCGTCAGCTTCCATGACGAAATCCACTCCGGGACTACGATGCAACTGGCTGACAACAACTCGTTCGGCCCCATTAATAATAAACTCACCGCCACCGAGCATGATGGGCAGGTCACCGAGAAAGACGTCTTCTTCGATCGGTTCGTCTTTGTGCAATCGCAGACGGACCTTAAAGGGGCGGCCGTAGGTGAGTCGTAGTTGTCGGCATTCTTCCGGCGAATAGCGAGGTTTCCCAAGGTCGTACCACAGATACTCAAGCTTTGACAGCTTGTCGTAGCTTTCGATCGGGAAGATCTCCTTGAGCACGGCTTCCAGTCCGTGTTCCTTGCGTTCATTGAAGTCCGTCTCATATTGCAGGAAGGCTTCATAGCTGGCCGTTTGAATCTTGGTGAGATCCGAGGTGATGTTGGATTGACGTCCGGTACCAAAACGACGTTTTTGGGTCGGATTCAGGCGTCGCTCTACTGTGATAGCCATAGACCTTGTTGCTCCAGGGTAAAAGCTTGTGGTGTCAGGTTAGGTGCTTCGAGTTGGTCGATTGAACGAGAAACTCAGCGATGGTGTTGGGTTAAACAATGGGTCGCTGCGGGCAGTGGCAAGCACTGGTTCAAATGAGAATCAAGGTGATTGCGCGCAGCGACAGCGTGATCAGTAGCAGGATCTAACAGGATGGAAGATGCTGGGAAAATCAAACGTTCAGTGGACCTCGTCCAAGTGACTGGAATACGCGGTTCAAGCAGTTTTCCGGTTACCTGGTCTGGTTGGTTTTTTATCCTGGCATTCAACTAGCAAACGCCCGGAACGGGTGGCCCAACCGATGAAAGCAGTGACTCGTTTGATAGCCACCGTGTTCATCGGGACGGTCGGATCAAGGGGTTACTTCAATTCCACTGAGGCACCAGCTTCTTCCAGCTGAGCCTTTACCTTCTCGGCTTCTTCTTTGTTAACTTTCTCTTTAATTGTGACCAGGTCTTCAACCATTTTCTTGGCCTCCATCAGCGTAGCGCCGGTGATTGCCTTGACTTCCTTGACCACATTGAGTTTCTTGTCGCCAAATCCAGTGAGTACGACATCGAACTCGGTCTGTTCAACTTCTTCGGCTCCGCCACCGCCGTCTGCGGCCATCACAACGCCGCCACCAGCAGCCGGTTCGATGCTGTGTTCATCCTTCAGGTAATCGCTAAGTTCAATCGCTTGTTTCAGCGTAAGATCAGCGATCTTGTCTCCCAGTTCCTTTAACTCGGGAGCTACTTCAACTAACTCGGGAGCTACTTCAACGGTTGCAGTTTCTTCGGCCATGACAATGAAAGCCCTTTCTCGCTAGGCACCTCGTTGGGTTTTGTCGAACAACCCGTTTCGATGCGTTTAACTATGAATGTGTTTGATTTAAGTTCACGATGGTTGCCAGTTTGCAGGTCCATCGCGGTAAAAGTTGTAGTAAGGGGCAACTCGCCCCGTTATGCCACAAGCACGTGGAGGCAGAAACCAATCTGATCAACTGGCTGTCCACTCCCGTTTTGCCCCTGGCGGTTAGCTGCCGTCTTCTCCTTTCTGCTTGACCTGGCTGGCCAGCTGTCCAGCTGGGCCACGCAGTTGTGCTGATAAATTGGCTCCAGGACTGAGTATCTGTCCGGACAGGATACTGAGTTGTTCCTGGCGGTTGGGCCATTTGCTGATTTCCCGCAACCGTTCGGCTGAGACGGTTTCACCATCCATAACACCACAACGTGCTGCGAAAGGTTCGTATTCGGTGTCTTTGTCGAGTACCATGACTTCTTTCACGAGCGTGATGAAGTCTTCTCCACCCCAGCAAATTGCGGCGGTGCCTTCGAGGCCTTCAAAGGCGAGGGCCAGAGGCGTTCCCTCGGTAGCTCGCAGTGCCAGGCTGTTCTTAACAACCAGCAACTTGATGTCTTTTTCTCGCAATTGTTGTCTCAGAGTCACGCTTTTATTGGCATCAACTCCAATGACATTAACCAGCAACGCTTCATCGACTCCCTCGAGTCGGCTCTTGAGGTCGTCGGCGATCAAGTTCTTTACGTATTTGCTCATGGCAAGGCTTCAATCGTTAAGTGGGTTAAGTTGTTTTGTTTTTCAGTGGGGTCAA
>JAYGDG010000860.1:0-3876 GCA_046583015.1 Pirellulaceae bacterium
CATGAGCCAGACATAAGCACCAAATTGATTCAGGGCTAATTCCGGCATAAATAATTCCATCGGTCCGGCGATCACGAGGCCAGAGACACCTATTCCCAGGGCTGACAGGTCGCGTGCTCCAGTCGTTAAGAACGGTCGTCGCCTGGTATTAATCAGTCCCAGCAGCATCAGGTAGGCGATCACGGGTCCCATGGCGATACAAAGGTGAAGCGGATCCATGAAGAACTCTTCTGTTTGGTGAAAGCAATGAACGAAGTGCGGGAAAGCGGTTCGTCTGTCATCTTAGTGAGCGGGTGATCACCGGTCAATCAGCCGCTGACTCTGGAACCGGTCGATTCATCCACCTCGTGCATTCAAAAAACGGACCAATAAAAAGACGGGTATTCCCAGCAATATCAAGAGAACGCTGACCATCGATTCCAAAAGCATTTGTTGCAGGATCATGAACATGAACCAGCCATAAAAGAGGAGGAAGGCAACTGGTACCCACGGATAAAGAGGCGCACGGAAAGGCCGTTCATGATCCGGTTTCTTGCGACGTAATACGATGACCGCGGCAATGGTCAGCATCAAGAAAGGCCCGTAGCAGAAAACCGTGTAATTGGTGAGAAGCGTGAAGATACTCTGTTCGCGAAATCTCTCGGTAAATGTGACCAGGCAAAGTGAGCCAGCCAGCAAGACAAACGCCATGGTCATCTGGGCGAAAATCGCGACTGCAGGAGTTCGATACTTGGGGTGGATGTATGCAAAGGAACGGAAGAAGGTTCCGCTGCGGCCCATGGCCAGAGTAACCCGGGGGGTGATCAATAAACCGCCGTTGAGTGCTCCCAGCGTGCTGCACATGATGACCGCTGACACCAGGGCACCACCAATTTTCCCCCAGCCATAGGGTTCCAGCAGTTTTCCCATCATTGTTTGCGATACGGTCTCTCCCGCGTCCTTCATTTCTTCCATCGAGAGGACGCCGTGGAACGCGAGGTTCGCTCCCACGTACAACACCGTGAGAATGCCGATTCCCCCCAGCAACGCTAAGGGGATGTCACGTCGCGGGTTGCGGATCTCCTCGGCGACTGGAGTGACAAAATGCCAGCCACTGTAGGCCCACATGATCGCCAGCATGACGATGGCAAATCGTGTCGCGACGGAGGCATCTGGGGCGACCAGTGATGCGGAATAGTTGGCCAGGTGAATGCTCTGCTCGGTGAACAAGACCATCACAAACGGCAGTAAAGCCAGTAGCCCGACGAAGCCAGCCTTGATGATCGTAGTTGCCGCTTGGAAACGTCCACCCCAGACCACACCGAAAAAATTAATTCCAGCAACCATCATGACTAGCAAGGCAGCCATGGCAGTTGTTCCCAGTGGGCTCCATCTCTCCATGATTTTAATATGGATTGTTGTAGAGGCTGGATCAATAGTTTTCCCTGTACTATTAGTGACGCGTAGCTTGACTCTGCTGTCCTCACTGACGTGACCGTTGATCGAGATCCCAGCCGGTACAGTCACTGGCCTTGCCGATACTCCGTCACCTAAGCGGGCCTGGGCAATCGTGACAGTCATTGTGTCAGTGCTATTGGCAACGATTGCCGGTATATCCCAGACGGTTTGATGGGAAGTTTCCCCTTCCATGGTACTTGCTAGAGCACCAACAAAGGCGATGGCCAGTGCACCGTTGGAAGCGGGTTCCACGAAGAAAAAGAGATTCCAACCGTAGAGAAACGAGGTCAATTTTCCATAAGCGGCTTGCAAGTAAACGTAGAGCCCACCGGCCCTGGGCATCATCAGGGCCAGTTCAGCAACACACAGCCCACCCAGGAAACAGACGATTCCACCAATGACCCAGGCGCTGATAATTAACGGAAAGCTTCCTCCGTCAGCAGCAATCTGGCCAGGTTTTAAGAATATTCCTGACCCGATGACAGCTCCCACCACCATCGAGACAGCCATGCCGGGACCCAGTGAGCGAGAAAGCCCTTGTTGCGAATCCCCGGGGGGAGTGGGTCGTGGCTCGGAAGCACTAGGTGAATTTTCCATCACTGGCCCAACTTGCTCGACGGAAAAGAGAAGATCAACGAGATGCTTATCTTATGCTCTGGATGCTCACCCTGCTACCAGTCTTATTAATCCCGTGGGCGTTTGGCGGAGCGAAAGCCGTGTTTCTGCAGTTGATCGAAGGCTGGTGCTCGAAACGGTCGCTTGTTTTCAAATCCGGGAAAGGGACTGCGCCCAACACGGTGAAATTCTCGAGTAACGCCAGTGCCGAATCCCAGCTGATCAATTTTCAGATCGCGCAAGCCATCTTCCATGCGTACGCCAACAGCCGAATCGTAAATTGCACAGCTCTTTACTTCTACCAGGGCACCGCCGCGCGACCCGGGACCCCGCAGACGAAGGCAGACCTGGTTCTCTCGAAACAGGCAGTTTTCCACCGTGGCATGTATATTCTCTTTCAGGTTAAGAGCAGCCATCAGGTTGATTTGAGCGGGCTGCTTCCAGCCGTACATCAGGCAGTTGCGGATGACGATCTTGTTGCGCGGACCGGTCGCCGGAGTTTTCGAATCAAAAGCATTCTCGCCCGGTCGCTCGCCCCGTTTGAATCCAGCAGCATCGTGCGGCAACGGCCCGGTCCAAAATGTGCAATCTTCGATCAAGACGTTGCCGTGTGACTGGCGATCTGGGTCAAACTGAACACAGTCGCCGGAAACGTAGTAGATTTCAGAGTTGCGAATCGTGACGT
Source organism: Pirellulaceae bacterium (assembly GCA_046583015.1). Lineage (GTDB taxonomy): Bacteria > Planctomycetota > Planctomycetia > Pirellulales > Pirellulaceae > JAZADA01. Next base: position 2,738 of record JAYGDG010000860.1, read on the forward strand.
TAGACCAGCGGCCCGTCACTCCGTGGGCATCACTCTGGTCGGCGTAGGTCGAATTGAGCAAGTGGTGAATGCGGCAATTCTCAATGACCGTGTTTTTTCCGAAAACTCCAATTCCGTTACCCGTGGCATTGCGGATTTCACAGTTGCGGATCGTGACATTGTCGGCTGTCACCTTGACCCGGTTGCCACCCTCCCACTCGCTGTCGACAAGGTAGTTTTCGTAGAGGCCGGGTTTTGTGATAAGCAATCGTTTGACGCGAGTTGGATTAGCTCGGCAGCCAATCTTTCCCTGCACCCCAACAGGTTTTTCGGTTTCCCGTTTCTCTGTCGCCGGCTGTCCAAAGACGTCCTCAGCAGCTGTCAGGATCAGCAGCACAAGGACCAGGTAGTTCCCGCATCGAGGAATGTATCGAGCGACGTGAATTACGATCCTGATCATGCTCAAACACCCCAGGAGATGATTCGAAGAGACAAGTAAACTCGTCAGCGGCGTCTTACTCGATAGGCTTCAGGGCCCCGCTCGAGACGTAGGCTCGGATTCCATCTTCACTGACTACCACGCTATAACTGCCGGCTTCCTGGACTAATTCCACTTTCGTACCGGCCTTGAATTTTCCGTCCGGAGGTCGCATTTGCTGAGGACCGTCCAGGTAGTAAGTCTCTTCACTACTAATCACGTGGGTGACTTTGACGGCAGGTTTTCGAGGCGGAACAATTTCAGGATTCGGGGAATCGTTCGGTTGGTCTTCCGTCGTCTGCTCCGTGGTGTCCTGGGTGTCAGAATCTCCAGCAGCGCCGGTGTCCGAGGGGGTGCTTGATGGGTGTTCGTTGTTACAACCATAGAATCCAGTCAACAGCAGCAGGAGAAGATAGCGCAGTTTCATGACGCGCTCCCCTTGATAGTCCAAGTTTCTGGCTTTGCCGGCAATATAGCAGAAGTAGCCGTTGTGAGACAATTCCTGTACCCGCTGAGACTTAGTCGACGGTGCCCAACCACTCCCAAAAACTGTCGGAAACAGCCTCCTGTTGACCCGACCGGCCAGTTATTGTTGCCCAGCTGCCAGCGGGATCTTCGTCCCGCTGGTAACGCGTATCGGTGGCACGGTAATAGAGGTCATCGATGAGAGGTTCTGGTGGCA
>JAYGDG010000910.1:0-2654 GCA_046583015.1 Pirellulaceae bacterium
AAGGTTCGCGCTGCGCTGAAGCGAGAGAATATAACGTGGCGGTCTTTTTGGGACGGGGGTAACACCAATGGGCCGATCGCAACCCAATACGGCGTCCGTGGCTGGCCGACTATCTACGTACTCGATCACGAGGGGATCATCCGCTACAAAGGGGTCCGTGGCAACGCGATGGACGACGCCGTCCAAGACCTCCTCGGCAAAGTTTCTGCCGGCAACGTCATTCACGCGACCTCCGAGACCTTTGCCACACACCTCAACGCAGAGAAACCACTGCTACTGGACTTTTACGCAGACTGGTGAGACCCCTGTAAAGCGCTCTCGCCAATCTTTGAAGATCTGGCCAAGGAGTATGCTGGCCGGGCGGTCGTCCTTAAAATCGATTTTGATAAGGAAACGGAACTCACGGATAAATACGACGTTTCCGGCCTGCCAACGGTTGTTTTCTTGAAGGATGGCAAGGTTCACGGAGAGAAGATCATCGGTGTCATGGAGCGTTCCGACTACAAAGCCCGCCTCGACGAGATGCTTAAATAGCCGCCCACCGCAACGGGATTAGGACAGTTCCCAGCCTTTTCGATATCTGCGGCGAATGTACTGGTCCGCCTCCGGGCAATTGGTAGCCTTCATGGCCGCCCCATCCCACTGAAGCTTCTTTCCTGTTCGGATAGCCAGGTTTCCAAGCAGCACGGCCTCCGTAAAGGGTCCGGAACGTCCGAAGTTTGATAGTGCCGGCGGGCCGCCCTGACAGGCGGCTAACCACTCGACATCCTCACTTTTAACCCGTGCAATACTCGGTTCGGGAGGTTTAAAGTCCGCCGCCAACGACTTGGGCGTAACCACCCAATCCGTACTGGTCCGCTTAAAGAACATTTTGCCTTTTTCGCCCACCATCACCAGGTCAAATTTTTTGGCCACTTGCTGCTGGGGAAGTCCGCAATCGGCAATCACGGGCGCGGCCGGCATGTTGTCTCCGTCATACCAGACGAATTTCAGGTCACGATTGTATTTCCCCGCCGCAAACTCGTAGGTGACGACAGACGCGCTGGGTCCGGAGATCTCGGTATTGCCCGTCGATTCGGATTTCACGCTAGTGGGGTACTTCAAATCCAGTGCCCAGTAAGGCATATCCATGATGTGACACCCCATGTCACCCAGGGCGCCGGTCCCAAAATCCCACCAGCCGCGCCACTTAAACGGACAATAGGCGCTGCTATAGGGTTGTGGTTGGACGGGGCCCAACCAGAGATCCCAGTCCAAGCCGGCCACCACCGTTTCGCTCTTAGGCCTGGCCTTGAGACCCTGTGGCCAGATGGGGCGATTCGTCCAGGTGTGTACCTCCTGAACCTTGCCAATGACCCCGGCGCGGATCCATTCGACGGCGCGACGGATTGGTTCCCCCGCATGCGCCTGGTTGCCCATCTGTGTTGCCACCTTGTGCTTCTTGGCTGTTTCAGCCATCAAACGTGCTTCACTAATCGAATGCGTTAACGGCTTCTGGCAGTAGACATGCTTTCCCATCCGCATCGCAGTCACCGCAGCATGACAATGGGTGTGATCCGGCGTGGACACGCTCACCGCGTCCAAACGGTTTTCGTTTTTCTCTAACATCACGCGAAAATCACGGTAGAATTGCGCCCCCGGATAAGTTTCCCGGGCATCCTTCCGCTTTCGGACTCGTCGATTATCGTCGACGTCGCACAAAGCAACGATATCTGCACCCGCTGCCGCAATATCAGCCACATCGCTGGCACCCTTGCCGCCGATCCCAATACAGCCGACCCGGACCCGTTCATTCGCTCCCCAGACCCGCGCCGGTACAAACGTGAAGGCGAAGGCCGCAGCCGCCGTCCCCTTGACCACGCTTCTACGTGAAACTTTGCGTTTCTTCATGACTTGCCTTTCTATAGAGACGGTCTTCCGGTCCGCTCAGGACATTTCCTAGAGCCACCTTTGGCTATCGGCATCTAAGTATGACAGTCGCCTTTACCATTTTCAATCTACCTTACCGCACTCTACGCTACCCCCGTCCAAATGCTGGTGTTGCGCTGCAATCTCGTGGCAGCTGCTTCTGCCCCTACTTGCTCAAAACAGCATCCAATTGGTCGTGTTGCACGTCAATCGCTATAATGAGCAGACGGTTGTCGACGCCTCCACTTGTCCCGGTAACTAGCGAGGTCCCAATGAAAGAGACAAAGAAACTGAAACTCGAGGCAAAACTCGCTCGTAAAGCCGACAAACTTGCCCGCAAGGAAGCGCGTAAGGCTGGCCGCCGATCGGTGGTGACGCGTCAGCTACTTGACCTGCCCGCCACGATTGAGCTACTGGAAAAGACCATAGAAGAACTTAAGTCTGGTTCTATCTCCTTGGGACAAGGTGATGACCGAATGGATTTAAAACCCGCGGCCCACGTAAGAGTTAAGCTGCGTGGAAAAGCAACCCACAAGAATGAATCGGTATCTATCAACCTTAGTTGGCCCGTCACAACTTCCTAACCCTGCCACCATTGTGCCGCCGAAAGATACAGACCTATGACTCCTTTCCTGGGAAGACTTACCATGCCCGTCATACGCCTATTCCTGGCTGCCTTAACCCTCAGTGTCGTGGCTCCAATCCTGCTGCAGGCTCAAGAGGCCGTCGATTTCAAAAACCTCTCC
>JAYGDG010000165.1:0-3299 GCA_046583015.1 Pirellulaceae bacterium
TTACTTGACCGATGCCTTCACTCGTGAGGCGGTGGACTTCATCGACCGCAACGCGGATCGTCCGTTCTTCCTTTACTTGGCCTACAACGCGGTCCATAGCCCGATGCAGGCAACCGACAAGTACATGAAACGCTTCGCCCACATCGACGACGTTCATCGCCGTATCTTCGCGGGCATGCTGTCAAATATGGACGACAGTGTGGGAGCAGTGCTGGACAAACTGCGCAAGGAAAAGCTGGAGGAGAACACACTCGTGTTCTTTCTCAGCGACAATGGCGGGCCGACCAAGGAACTGACCTCCAGCAACTTGCCACTGAGAAGTGGCAAAGGAGACGTCTACGAGGGAGGGATTCGTATTCCCTTTCTCTGTCAATGGAAAGGAAAACTTCCGGCTGGAAAAATATTCACGAAACCCGTCATATCACTGGATATTTTTGCAACCGCTGCTGCTATCGCAGCAGCATCGCCAAGAAAGAGCCGGCCACTCGACGGAATCAATCTGCTACCCTACCTGCAAGGCACCGAGAACGGCCGACCTCACCAGGAACTCTTCTGGCGACTCAACCAAAAAACAGCGATTCGGCTGGGAGACTGGAAACTACTTCGCAATCCCCGCCGTGGCGAAGAGCCCCGCTGGCAACTCTATCACCTTACCAACGATCCAGCTGAAACGAGTGACCTGGCAACCTCCCATCCCGAGAAGCTACAGCAACTTCAAAAAGCCTGGAAAACCTGGAATGATCAGATGATCGATCCCGTCTGGACACCGAGAAGAAAGTAGTGCCTCGAGAAAACAGGTCAGGCAAGGTGCTTTTTCTACAAATCCTGACAACTAAGCGCGAACCTAACTTGAACTGGCGCGTCTGACAACTGGCTGGGGACTTCTCCTGGTCCCGGTAAAACCGTCAAAAAATGACTTTTTTTGACAGCAAAAGACCCTTTTTTGTAGGGACAACCTAACACGAACAAGAAATCATCGATTAGACTGAAGCGAAGCGAACCAAGGGGCCAGGAAGCCTGGCAGCGAGGTTTGCTGGATTTTCGATACCTATTGTCTTTCTACTCTGCGTTGGCGCGCAGCAGCAAAGCAAACCGAACGTCATCAAATGCACAACCGCCAAAACAACCAGCTGACCAGTTGTCTCGATCCTTGCGATCGGGATCTGCGTCATGGTCTGTGCATTAAACGCTTTAGCCAGACTCTCAAACTGCGCCTCTTTACGCATTTTCGGCCGCAGCCCAGTCATCACGGGCACGGTCATTCGCGATTCGACATGAAGTCGAGTAGCGGGGTGACGCGAATGTCTCATCGACATTCCAGTGCCTTTCATCGGCCGTCACCCGCGATGCAACGGCGGTTGGCCAACTTCGCCCTGTCCACCTGAGTCGACACCTTTTCCCTAGTCAACTCAATTTTCTGGCGAAGCTCTGTGAAGGCCACCAGCAGCAATGTGCTGACCGCTGGAACACCGACTTCATTCTCCCTGTAATTACCTTTCATCCTCAACAACCAAACTGATTAACACAAAACTTACTGATGAGAATAACATCATGAACACCAACTCCCCACAACCGGGAACCTTATCCAACGGCAATACCGAACTGGTTCAACTGGTACGTTCGGCTCAAGCTGGCTGTCGCAAATCATTCGGTGAACTTTTCGAACGATTTTATGCAACTGTCTTTGCGGTCACTCTTAAATTTTCTCGAAACCGACACACGGCCGAAGAATTGTGCCAGGATGTTTTCATCCAAGCCATGGAAAAGCTCGGCCAGCTGAGACAACCTGAGTGCTTTGGTGCCTGGTTAAGATCGATTGCCCGACGCAAGGCAATCAATCAACAGACGCGTAATAAATACGCTGTTAACATTCCTGCAGAAATATTTGCAGCCACGCTTTCTGATGGGGATGTCCCTGTTGACCGGGTGCTAGAAAAAGAACGGGCAGAGGTCCTGCAGGAAGGCCTCAGCCAGCTTGGCAGCCTCGATCGCCAAACACTTACTGCTTTTTACCTGCGCCACCAGTCGATTGCACGTATGAGCAACGAGTTTGACGCACCGTTGGGAACCATCAAGCGACGTCTACACGTTGCCCGGCAGCGACTGGCAGAACAGATCGACCCGCTGGTCGCTCTCTGACAATGAAAGGCAATCACTAGATGCAACACGTGCATCCCTGGGGGGGATGGTGGTCCTTTACAGGTTCGTCGGGGTTTCGCCCTTGGTCCCCCGGCCCAGATAGACATCCGTTTCGGGATGGTCTTTTTTCCAGTCTTCCCAATTCATCACTTCAAATTCGAGATCGGCCAGTTGAAAGATTTCGTCAGGATCTTCCACACCGTCCTCGTCCGTATCATGCCAGACAAAGACCTTGCTGCCCAATTGAAAATACTCTTTTTCCTGACAGAAAATCTTCATTTTACCGTCCCCGGTGCCCATTAATCCCATCATCAGAGCGGTGCTACCATGTTCATCGACAAACACGCGGACTCGCTTTTCCGGTTCGTTATCCAGGGACTCCATCGGGTAATAGGTAATACTCACCGGGGTACCATCGATCACGTCATTGACAACCGTCCGCTCCACACTGTCTAAGGCAGCCAGGAGATACGCTCGTGCCTTATTTTTCAGAGTAATGCCAATGACCTTTTGATTTGGCTGTATCTGATCCGTATCCGCGGGTTCTGTCTGAGGCTTGATGATGCCGGCGGTTATCCAGGGCATATCCATCTCTTCGTACTCTTCCATCGGCCCCAGCTTCATCGGCTCTTCTTTGAGGACCGTCATGAACAGTACAACCAGACCGAAAGCAACAAGGCCAGCAAAGAAGACTGCAATCAACAAGCCCACTTTAGACACCGCTGGCGAACGCATTGACGGCGAAACCCCTAACGGATCTTCTGTCGAATGCCTCACTCGACTGGTGGGAGGCTGTTGCTCCGAAGCATCTGTTTTATTAGCAGAAATCTCTTTATCGTTGCTCATGACAACCCGATTATCTGAAGATTAAGCTTGTTTGAGAACACGTGGCAAAGACAAGGGCAAGAATCCTTTATAGGTATACGGTCCGACAGGCCTCTCCGGTTCATCGAACTTCGGGAACGTCGGCCGGTTCAAGTAAAATGGTCACTGTTTGCAGTTCGATCGTACAAGTCGCTCGGATTGTACGGACCGTCGGCAACGCCCTGCAAGAGATATAGAGACCGTCCCCGTTGGACTACGGTTTCGGTTCTTTCTCTGCTGGTTCTTTCTCTGCTGGTTCTTTCTCTGCTGGTTCTTTCTCTGCTGGTTCTTTCTCT
>JAYGDG010000197.1:0-2184 GCA_046583015.1 Pirellulaceae bacterium
CGCCTCTTGGCTTTCAAATGTCGGCGGTGGACGTTGATCAGTGTTTGGCCTGTGATCGACCGTATCCAGACAAAAATGGACACAGCCGGGTTCGCCAGGTAGTGAGGAATCCGTTTTACTGCTTCCAGATAGGATTCTTGAACTACGTCGGCCGGATCGACCCGACCGTGCAAACGATTGTCGATGCGAAAGGCAACCATCCGTTGCAGACGTTCACGATGTTCGTCAAACAACTTTGCCAGCGTGGGTTCGCCGTCATCACGGAGTTGCTTAAGGACCTGTTCGTGAAGATGAGATTCGTCTGTCATAGGGTAAGCCGCAAGGGAAAAATCAGATCCGTTGAAAACAGTCACACGAGGGTTCATTTTGGCCTACCTGTTTCTCTCGTCAACGGCAACTGAACGGTACCACCTTAGCAAACACCCGTCCTATGGGCAGGACTCGCTTAATATAGCCGAAAATTGGAAGAAAAATGATTTTTCTGTGCAGCGGAGTTGACATCATTGGCCGTTTTGGCGGGGCTGCGCCAGCAAGCTGGTGTTTGTACTCTTGTGAGATGGTTTGGAAGAACCTGACCCCTAAGTGCTGCTTTCCAATTCTAGAGTAACAGGAGAATAATCATGAGACGCCACTTATTTATTTTGTTTTTGGTTGCCACTTTCCTGGCTGCGGGAGATTGGCAGTCCTCGCTACTTGCAAAACCTGCCAAGGGACGTCGCGTCGTCCCGAAGAAGGTAAAATCCAGCCCCAAGAATCGGGCCTCTTCTCGACTGCCCGGGTCTGCCATCAAGCCGAAAACTTCGTCCCGCTTGCCCAAGTTGGGAGGGACTCCCAAAGTGCGGCCAGCGCGACTGCCCGGGCCTCCAGCTCCACCGGTCCCCACGTTTATTCCCGCGCCGCTTCCCTCTACGCCACCGATTGTCATCCCGACGCCGGTTCCCCCGGTGATCGTGGCTCCGCCAGTGGTGATTCGTCCGCGGATTCCTTCGGTGAGCATTTCGATAGGTCGATTACGACCTGTGCGACGAACTTATATCGGTTCGCGAGTGGTCATGGTAAGGGCAGCTCAAGCGGCACCAGTCCGAATCGTGAAGATCATCGACACGACCCACGTGCTGGTTTCGCAAGCTGGTAAAACTCGTAAAGTCCGCCTGTTGGGGCTCGACGCGGTGACCAGTGCCGAGGTTTACCCGGAAGTTTACAGTGCGGCAGTAGCCTATATGAAGAAGGAATTTAAAGGTGAGATAGTGCACCTCGACTTTGATTCCTCTGTTGGTTCTGAAGACCAGTCAGGGACCCAGATCGCTTATGTCTATCGATCTGGCGATAAACAGCTGCTCAACGAAGCCGTGATTGAGCATGGTTTTGCCCTAGCTGCTCTGGCTTATGAGTATCAGCAGAAGGCCGGCTTCAAATTGGACCAGACAAAGGCCGAAAAACTGAATTCGGGTATCTGGTCGCAGGGTCTGGCCGAAGGAAGTTAAGGATGGGACTGATTTGGACTGTTTAGCTATCGACGGAGCTCAATAGCAATGGTTTCCCCAGCCGGTCGTTGTTCTGTTTCCTGGAAACAGAGCAGCGACCGGTTTTCTGTTCTTGGCAGACCAGAAAAAGCGCCTGGGTTTGTTGATTTCTCAATGACCACCTATAATGGGATTTCGTCTGGGAATGAGTATATTTGGTCTGCCAGGATGCTCGCTACCTGCTTCAGCCGGCAGGGAAACCAGGTCGGTGTGACGTGGCAAGTCGCTGGTAAGCAATGCCAGGCGAAAGCAAAACACGCATTGGGGGGAGCTACTTCGTGGGTGAAGTGACAAATCGATTTAGTGGAATCAGCCGCTGGCTGCTACTGGGATTAACCACCGGGCTGTCGGTACTGGCTGGTAGCTTCGTGCTGCACAAAGTTATGGCCCAAGAGCCGGCTGGAAAGGCGGCAGCTGCCAAACCAACCGCTGAGCAGTTGGAGTTTTTTCGCCAGCAGGTAAAACCAATTCTGGAGAGCCGCTGTATTAAATGCCATGGTGGAGAAGCGAAGATTCGTGGCAAGCTCCGAATGACGAGCCGTGCTGATGTGCTGCGTGGTGGTGAGACGGGGCCGGCGGTTTCACTGACAGAACCCGCCAAGAGCTTGCTCTTAGAAGCGATCAACTATGAATCCCTGGAGATGCCACCCACCGGTAAACT
>JAYGDG010000236.1:0-2091 GCA_046583015.1 Pirellulaceae bacterium
CAACATTTCATCAGCCTTCTGCTGGCCAACCCGGTAGACGAAATGACGCCGTCGCGGCTGCTTTTCGGACCCAGGGTGGGGATAGATCGTACTGTCAAAGATCCCGTAGAGGGCGTAGTAATCTGCCGTGGGAATGGGATCAAACTTGTGGTCATGACACCGTGCACAGCCAATGGTCAGGCCCAAGAAGGTTCGCCCCAGGTTGTCAATGGTATTCTCTATCGTGATATGGCGCAGGTTGAGTGGGCCCACACCGATACGACGCGTGACCGCAATGTACCCGGTCGCAATCAATTGCTCCCAGCGCTGGTCATCATCCCTGGCAGGAAGCAAATCGCCAGCCAGTTGTTCCTTTACAAACTGGTCATATGGCTTGTCCTTGTTGAATGCATCAATGACATAGTTGTGATACTTGTAGGCCTCTGGAACCGGGTAATCCGCGGCATCTCCAGCAGTGTCGGCATAGCGAACAACGTCCAGCCAGTGCCGTCCCCAACGCTCCCCGTAATGGCGCGATGCCAGCAGGCGATCGACGACCTTCTCGAAAGCTTGCGGTGAATCGTCGGCCAGGAAATCCGTGACTTGCTGTCGACTGGGAGCCAAACCAATCAGGTCATAGGTAGCACGACGCAGCAGGACCCGCTTGCTGGCCTGTTCCCCCGGTTTCAAACCCGCTTGCTGCAACCGGGAAAAGACGAAGGCATCCACCGGATTACGATTCCAGGCTTGCTCGTCAACCCGGGGTACCGCGGGCGGGACAACCGGTTGGAACGACCAGAAATCGAGCAACTTCGAATCCAGCTCAACCGCGGCTAATCCTGGGGATGCCGGGACATCCCAGGCCACCCCCTCGGCAACCCAGCGAACCAACGTCGCCACCTGGGACTTCGAAAGCGACTTCTTCGGTGGCATCTTGATCTTCTCGTGTTGGTAACGGATCGCCTTGACCAGCAGGCTCTTACCCGGATCACCCGGTATCACCGCAGCACCCGACTTCCCTCCCTTAAGGACTGCCTGGTGAGAATCCAGTCGCAATCCACCCTTGGCCGGTGCACCATGGCACGAGATACAGTTCTTTTTCAATAGTGGCTGCACCTGTCGCTGGAAAAACTCGCTTGGCGACTGCACCCAAACGGCCCCCTGCTGAACCCATTGGGTCAGGGCCGCTACCTCGCGCGGGGCCAACCGTTGCTGGGGAGGCATTTTTAATCGCTGGTGCGTTCGCGAGATCGCCTGGATTAACAGGCTATTCTTCGGATTGCCGACCTCGATCGCCGGACCAGATTTACCGCCCTTGAGAATCGCCTCGCGTGAATCCAGTCGCAAGCCTCCCTTCCGCGTCTTGGTATGACATGCGTAACAGTTGGCAACCAGGACAGGCCGCACCTTCGACTCGAAATGATTGGCGGCTTCATCAGCCTGCAACGGGCCAGCCAGCAGTAGGCACAGCAGCAGTCGTTTCATCGTTTCCTCCCAGGACGCGAAGCCTGTTTCACACGTCCCCATTTTTATCTCAGCAGGCTGCGAGGGCAAGGCCTTTTGCTGCAGATCATGGGATTGCAGACGCCAGTATCAGGCAGTTGCTATGAGATAGCATCAGGTCCACGAACCACTTTTACAACCTGATACTTCCAGTTCAGGTACACATGAAAATAGGCGTCATGAAAATAGTGGGCACCACGCGAGATTTCTTTTTTGAGGGTCACATGAATTAGTTTACCTTCGGTAGAAATGTCAGAAACACTTGCACCTTCAATTTGATCTGCATCGGCTGGGTTCTCTTCTAACCAATCTGATAATGCTGCAGATGCAATGAAACCCGCTTTACTTTCGTCAATTGTTTTGGTGACACTACAGCCCACCACCAGCAACAGCAGTATCACCATGCAACATTTCATTTTCGCGTTCCTTTGGTTTCTTTGATCGGTATATTCACGCCTACACTGTACACGTCAGGCGACCGCGTGACCCAGCGCGCGAAGAGAGTTGAGGGGGGCTAGCGCCCCTTAACCTGCGAGCCCTATGGCCCGTCGGACGCGCGCGAGAGTTAAGGCCTACTTTTTCCGCTATTCTGATAATGTGCAAAACCTG
>JAYGDG010000301.1:0-3405 GCA_046583015.1 Pirellulaceae bacterium
TTGGACCGTCCGCTGGTCGAACAGTATTGCTCCCACTTGTGGCATACCATCCAACTCGATTTTGGACCGAGCTACAAACTGGAAGACTACACGGTCAACGAGGTCTTGGCACAAGGCTTTCCGATTTCGGCTTCGTTGGGAATCTTTGCATTGGTTTTTGCCATCACCCTGGGAGTCACGGCTGGCCTGGTTTCAGCAGTGGCGCGTGATTCCTTTTACGATTTCTCCTTCATGGTGATAGCGACGTTGGGAATTGCCGTTCCGAATTTCGTGCTGGCCAGCCTGGCCATCGTGTTGCTGGTCTTTAACTGGCAGATATTCCCGGCCGCCGGTTGGGGTGAATTGAAGCAAGTCGTGTTGCCTGCGCTTTGCCTGGGAGCGCCCTTTGCGGGCTATATCGCTCGCCTGACTCGGACCGGCATGCTCGAAGTGCTAGGCTTGGACTACATTCGCACCGCTTATGCCAAGGGACTTAGTCATCAGCGGGTAGTGCTGCGTCACGGCTTGCGGGGTGCCTTGTTGCCGGTGGTTTCGTATCTGGGTCCGGCCACGGCCGGTATCCTTACCGGGTCCCTGGTACTGGAGCAGATCTTTGCCCTGCCCGGCATGGGTAGCCACTTCATCGAAGCGGCCACGCAGCGTGATTACACGCTGGCGATGGGTGTCGTGCTCGTTTACACGTTCTTGTTGTTTGTCATGAATACGCTGGTAGATATTTCCTATGGAGTGATTGATCCGCGGGTGAAAGTGGAATAGATCGGAATGGATTCGTCAAAACAAGATAATCCCGTAACTCTTGCCCGCTTCGCGGGAACTGCCCTGGAAGACTATGCGCAGTTGCTCGAGGAAGCGAGATCCATCCAGGGTGTTTCCCTCTGGAAGGATGCCTGGAGGCGTTTGCGACGCAAACGTGTGGCCATGCTGTCGCTTTGGTTCCTGGTAGGATTGCTCGTCCTGGCCGTGCTAACTCCCCTGTTGCCCCTGCAGTCGCCCATTCGACAGAATGCTCAGCGGAGAAAATTTGAATCTCCCAACTTTGCGGCAGCCAGTTTACGGGGAGAGAAATTCAAGGGGCAATTGAAAGAGTTGCAGGACCGACAGGCAACTGTTAAGGGTGACTTAAGAGATGAACTGGACGAACAAATCGCGAATCTTCAGTCGCACGAATACCAGGTTAACGTACTTTGGCACCAGCCAGGATTCCTGACTCGGGGACTCATTGGCATCCGCATGGCTATTTTTAGTGACTGGGCGATTCCCTCGATTTGTGGCACCGACAATTTGGGTCGTGACGTGTTGTCTCGGGTTTGCTGGGGGGCACGCGTGTCACTAGTTGTCGGCGTTGTGGCGACGCTGGTGTCACTGCTGATTGGTGTCAGCTATGGAGCCACGGCCGGTTATTTGGGAGGCTGGGTTGATAACATCATGATGCGGATCGTGGATGTGATTTATTCGGTCCCCTTTATTTTCGTGGTCATTTTCTTGATTACCATTCTCAGCGAAGATTCGATTAAGAGCTCGCTGGAGTCTTATGGAATTGACCAAATTATGATCTTTTACATTGTCATTGGCGCCATTTACTGGCTGACCATGGCACGGGTTGTCCGCGGGCAGGTGATCTCGCTCAAGAATGAACAGTTTATTGAAGCGGCTCGCACTGTTGGTTGCAGTCGTCGTCGCATCATTTTCCGCCACCTGATTCCCAATGTGATGGGAATCGTGATCGTCTACCTCACCCTGACGATTCCAGCGGTGATGCGTTTTGAAGCATTCCTGTCATTCTTGGGGCTGGGAGTGGCCCCCCCGGATGTTTCCTGGGGACTGCTTGTGAACCAGGGTATCAAGGTGATCACCCCACTGAAAATCTACTGGTGGCTGGTTTTGTTCTCCGGTGCAACCCTGGCGGTGACGCTTTTTGCCCTGAATTTCCTGGGCGATGGCCTCCGTGATGCCCTTGACCCTCGCATGAAAAACCGGTGATGACCTGATGACGCAACCGTTACTACGAGTCAGAGACCTGCAGGTGCAGTTCAATACCGAAAACGGCATCGTGCGGGCCGTGAACGGTATCTCGTTCGATCTGGCGGCCGGTGAAACACTGGGCATTGTCGGTGAATCCGGATCTGGCAAGTCAGTTGCGAACCTGGCACTGTTGGGCTTAATCCCTCAGCCACCGGGGGAAATCGTGGGCGGACGGGCCGAATTTCGGGGGCAGGATCTGCTTGGCAAATCCCATCGTGAACTAACGGCCATCCGTGGCAATGACATTGCCATGATCTTCCAGGATCCCATGACTGCCTTGAATCCCTTCCTGACGATTGCCGAACAGCTGACCGAGGCCACCCGCTTGCATCTGGGACTTTCCTCGAAAGATGCCCTGGATCATGCCATCGAGATGTTGCAGCGGGTGGGGATCCCGGCTGCCAAGCAGCGGGTGTTCGAGTATCCTCATCAGTTTTCTGGTGGCATGCGGCAGCGCGTGATGATTGCCATGGCACTCTCCTGCCAGCCCGATGTCTTGATTGCCGATGAGCCCACCACGGCCCTCGATGTAACCATCCAGGCCCAGATTCTCGATTTGATGAAAGACCTGCAGCAGAAAGATGGTACGGCCATCATCCTGATTACCCATGACCTGGGAGTGGTGGCCAGCGTTTGCCATCGAGTGCTGGTGATGTACGGTGGTCGGATTGTCGAGCAGGCTGACGTCGATTCACTTTTTAGCCGTCCCCAGCATCCCTATACTCACGGTCTCTTGCGGTCAGCACCCCGCTGGGACGAGGCGCGGCAAGAAAAACTGGTCGCCATCGAGGGTCAGCCACCGGACATGGCGCAGTTACCAGCCGGTTGTGCCTTTGAACCACGCTGTCCGCATCGCGTTGATCGTTGCCAGAGCGAGATTCCACCCTTGTTGCCTGTGACTGGACAGGATCCTTCGGAAGACTGTGCGTCGGCTTGTTTCGTGGACATTAGTGCGGTTGATCTGGAGGAGTCGCAATCATGATCCAGGACCAGATCAAGACCGCCGCTGCTGACGAGGTTCCGACCACGGACCCCTTGCTGCGTGTGGAAGATTTGAAGGTTCATTTTCCATTTCAACGGGGATCATGGTGGAAACCGCAACGTGGTTTCATCCGGGCGGTCGATGGGATCAGCTTTGAGGTGGCTGCCGGAGAAACGCTGGGGCTGGTGGGGGAATCGGGATGTGGTAAATCGACCACCGCTCGCGGGATCACGAACCTGTTGCGGCTCACTGCTGGCAGGGTTTACCTGGAAGGGGAGCGTATTGATCAACTGGATGATTCGGCAATGTTCTCCCATCGCCGCAAGATCCAGATGATCTTCCAGGATCCTTTTGCCTCGTTGAATCCCCGCATGACGGTTAGCAATATTATTGCCGAGCCG
>JAYGDG010000390.1:0-3105 GCA_046583015.1 Pirellulaceae bacterium
TGCCTGAGCCCAGTCGCAACGGCCGCTGACGCTGATCAAATTGTCTTTGAAACAGACATTCGTCCTATCTTGAAAGCCAACTGCTTTCATTGTCACGGCGAAGGAGAAAAGCTGCAGAGTGGCCTCGATTTAAGACTCCGACGACTCATAGTTAAAGGAGGCGAGACAGGGCCAGCCATAGTCCCGGGTAAACCAGCTGAGAGCCTTTTGCTGACTTATTTACGTGAAGGTGAAATGCCTCCGGCCGAAATTGAAAAACGGTTGACGGCCAGTGAAATCGCCATGATCGAACGCTGGATTTCCAGTGGAGCTAACACGGCGGGTGCCGAACCGGAACAAGTCGAGGCGGGGTTTTTTGTGACCGACCAGGAACGTAATTTTTGGTCGTTTCAGCCGCTGGTCCGGCACTTACCACCAGCGGTAAAACAAACCCAGCGGGTACGGACGCCAATCGACCAGTTTGTTCTTGCTCGCCTGGAAGAAAAAGGATTTGGCTTTGCGCCAGATGCGGATCGCCAGACGCTGGTCCGACGACTTTACTTGGACATGACAGGTTTGCCACCGACGGTGGCTGCGGTCGATCGGTTCCTGGCAGACTCCTCACCGGACGCTTACGAGCAGTTGGTCGATCGACTGTTGGCCTCGCCCCAGTATGGGGAGCGTTGGGGCCGGCATTGGCTTGATGGCGCCGGGTATGCCGACTCGGAAGGCGCTACCGATGCAGATGTCGTCCGAAAGGACGCCTACAAATATCGTGATTACGTGATACAGGCGATGAATCGAGATCTACCTTTTGATGAATTTGTTCGCGAGCAACTGGCTGGCGACGAAATGGTTTCTCCTCCCTATAAGGAGTTAGATGAAGTCTCGATTCGTCGTTTAACGGCCACGGGATTCTTGCGGATGGCACCGGATGGCACCGGCTCCGATAACAAGCCGAGTCATCGCAACCAGGTGATGGTCGACACCTTGAAAATTGTTTCAACCTCGCTGCTTGGTCTCACCGTTGGATGTGCCCAGTGTCACAATCATCGATATGACCCGATTTCGCAGGCAGATTATTACCGTCTGCGAGCGATTTTTGAACCGACGCTGAACTGGCAAGACTGGCGGACTCCGCCGCAGCGTCGCATCTCGCTCTACACCGACCAGGATCGCAAGCAAGCTGCTGAAATTGAAGTCAAGGCAAAGGCCGTCGAGGCGGAGCGGACCAAGAAACAAGACGTTTATATCGAACAGACATTTCAGCGTGAGTTGGCCAAGTTACCCGAAGCACTGCGCCAACCAATCACCGAGGCACGTAAAGCGCCGGCGGACAAACGTACGGATGAACAAAAGCAAATCCTCAAGGATAATCCCAGTGTCAATGTAACAGCCGGTTCGCTTTACTTGTATGACAAGAAAGCAGCGGATGATCTGGCCACGTTCGTCAAGAAAGCAAAGGAAGTTCGCGACACCAAACCGGTGGAACAGTTTTTACGGGCCGCCTGGGAACCGACAGGAAAAGAACTGCCCATAACCCACCTGTTTCACCGGGGGGATTGTGAACAACCCAAGCAGGCACTGGAACCCGCGGAGTTGGCCATTCTGACGAAGGACCGATCGTTCAGTATTGCCCCCAAAAATCCAGACTTGGCCAGCAGCGGACGCCGGCTGGCTTATGCCAATTGGCTGACATCTGGAGAGCATCCACTATTGGCTCGTGTGATGGTCAACCGGGTCTGGAAACATCATATGGGTCGTGGCATCGTAGAAACGTCCGGTGATTTTGGTTTTCTCGGCACTCGGCCGACGCATCCTGAATTGCTCGACTGGCTCGCCACCGAATTGACGCAACAAGGTTGGAGCCTGAAACAACTGCATAAGCTGATCGTAACTTCAACAGTCTATCGCCAGGTTTCCTTACGCAAGCAAGAATTGGATGCGGTTGATCGAGAAAACCGTTTCTACGGTCACATGTCTATCCAGCGGCTTGATGCCGAGGCATTACGAGATACGCTGCTGGCGGTAAGTGGCATGCTCAACGGAGAAACCTATGGGGAGGCAGTCCCCGTGATGGCTGATCGGACCGGGCAGTGGGTGATCGGGATGGAAAACCTCAATGCCGGACGGCCGGGTGCCGTGTTGCCGATGCATGGCAAGGAATTTCGCAGAAGCATTTATGTTCAAGTGCGCCGCAGCCGCCCACTGGCAGTCCTGGACACCTTTGATTTGCCGCGCATGGATCCGAATTGTACGGGCAGAGCCAGTTCAACAGTGGCACCCCAGGCGCTGATGTTCATGAATAGCGACTTCGTGATTGCACAGGCTAAACATTTTGCCCAGCGCTTGCAGAAAGAAGCCCCTAATGATCTAACTGCTCAAGTTGCCCTGGCCTGGAAACTGGCCTTCGCCCAGTCTGCTCCGGATACGGAAGTCGCCGCAGCTGTGCAGTTTGTTCAACAACAGCAAGAACAATTTCAACAACAGAAAACAGCCACCAAGAAGGATCCGAAAGCCGATCCTGCTGCCGAGAAAGCAGCTCAGGAATTATCCGCCCTGACCAGTTTTTGCCAGGCGCTGCTAAGCTCAAATCAGTTCCTTTATGTCGAGTGATAAATCCATGATGAAATCTCGTGACCAGCTACAATCCACCCGGCGACACTTCCTGGCATCGAATGTCATGAACCTCGGCGCGCTGGCCTTGCCGGTCTTGTTGCAGCAGCAGTCCCAGGCGACACCGCGAAAACCGGATCTTGTCCCCGAACACTTTGATCTGACACCTAAAAAACCAGGCAGTGAACCACGTGCCAAGGCCATGATCTCGCTTTGGATGCAGGGAGGACCCAGTCACATTGACCTGCTTGACCCGAAGCCACTCATGGAGGCCAAATACAACGTGGATCTCCGCAAGGAACTCTATGAAGATGGAACGAAGGTGCTGCGTACACGTACGACGACCATGACCTCAGGGCAAAAGACGTACCCTATCGCACCGTCGCACTTTAAATTCACAAAGCACGGCAAGAGTGGAACAGAGGTCAGTGAGCTCCTCCCATTCCTCTCCAAAATGACAGATGACATTGCCGTCATTCGTTCAATGTGGACCGAGGCCATCAATCATGA
>JAYGDG010000429.1:0-2374 GCA_046583015.1 Pirellulaceae bacterium
AGACAAACCAGCGTCAGGCCGGTCTTGCGGGTGACCGTTTGACGTTCCAACTGGTACAAAGCCAACACGACTTCCACGCAAACTGCCGTTGCCGGGCAGACGCCCCACAGTGCCCAGCTGGTGGCAAAAACGATTAGACAACGGTCCAGCAAGTTGCATGTCAACCAGAGTGTCACGTAGCCAATTCCCGCACGTACTACGAAGAACACGATTGCCAGAGCATGCTTCAACTGCCAGCGCCCCCTGAGGTGATGGGCCCCGACCCAGGTCAGGATGGCAACCACCAGCAGCAGGGCCACGGCCAGCGTTGGCCAGTCGGCTGACAGCAATTCCGGTCGTTCGATGGCTATGGACATTTTGATACTCTTATTTCGCGCGGGCCTGGGCTACCATTTCGCGAGCTCGGTCACGAAAGCTGCTCAATTTTTCACCTTCGGACACAAAGGCCACCTGGGGCATAGTGTCTGTCTTTCGTCGCATGGCGACCCAGCGGGTCACGAAACACTCGACCAGTAAAATAATCAGGGCGGCTACGGCCAGGTATTTCCACAATTCGTGACCCGGGATATTGCCACTAACAGCAGCAACCATCTGTTCTGCATCACCGGCCCGAAAATAGTTAAATTCTTTAAAATGCTCCTGGGCAACCGCTTCCTGGAAAGCACTCAAGCCTTCCAGGTAGCTTTCATCCAGCGCCAGTTCCACGGCAAACGGAACTCCACTGGATTCATCACTTTGCTTGACCACCAGGTCGGCCAGGCTGTCAGCCAACTGAGCCGGCAACTGCAAGGCATAGACCCCCGGTTTTTCAGCGCCGACCACGGTGACCAGCATTCGTCGCTCACGAATTTCAACCGCTGCCTGGTCTACCAGGTCCCCACTGGGATGCTTTACATCGATCGATTGCCGTTGTGATTCTTTTGACGGCGGCTGGTCCGTCGTTCCCGCCGGTAACAGCGGAAAGTCGAGCGTCAGGATTTCTGCCGGCGAGTGATTCAACTGCACCATATCGCGAGCAGCCAGGTGATAAGTCAACTCATGAACCAGGGGCAGAAAGGAATTCAGCGTGACCAGGTTATGACCATTGTCATCGAGTGAAATCGAGCTTAGGGCCACCAGTCCGTCACTGGCAACTCGCTCCACCAGCAACGGGTGGCCGCCGTCAAGCAACGCTCCGGTGGTCACCCCTGCATCTGACGGATCGACTTTCAGTTGCCAGTAAGCGCTCACCAGGGCGGTCCCCAAATCGGTTTCCTCGTTGGCGATCACTCGTGTGAAGGCACTGTGATTACACTGGTCCAAAGCCGGCCCAAGGCCACCCTCGTCGTCCGGCACATTGACTCGCTGGACCAGTTCGGCAGGCATCACGGGCTGGCCGTCCGGCAATTGCCAGCCGTTATAGAAAGCCGCTTCGCTCCGTTCACCGGGCGCAATCAGCAGGCCACCGCCATGAGAGACGTAGCCGGCCAGCCTCTTGGCAGCCTCGGCTCCCAGTCGCGGCACATCGACCAGCATCACGACACGATAGTCCTCAAAATGAACTCGTTCATCCAGGTCAGGAGCTGCCACGACACGGACGGTCACCAGTTGACGTCCCAGGGGCGACTCTTCCTCCGTCAATTCTTCTTCGGGTGGTGGCGCCAAGGCCATTTCCAGGAAGAACGTGGACCGATCCTCTTCCCGCACCTGGGCCGATCCATCCACCAGCAGAACCGGTAAGGTGGCCAGTACCTGGACGACCAGTGACTGCTGATTATCATCGATCAGGTCATCATTGTAAGTAACACGAGCGGTCAATACTTGCGTTCCGTTTTGGGCAAACTGGTGAGAAAACCGAACATGCTGGGACTGTCCCGGCTCAATGGGATCCAGCGGCTTGGAAATCACCGTGCCATCCTGAAATCGCAATTGAACACCATCGGGAGCAGCCGTCTCACGACCCGTGTTTTCAACCTGCACGTCAACGGAGACGTTGCGATCTGTACCGACCACGGTCCGCGATAAGGTCATCGAACTAACCGCAATGTTCCGATAGGTCTTGGGCAAGCGCAGGAATCGTGTGACCACGCGAGGCTTGGTCGGCAATTCACCCAGCACCTTAGCCACGTACTGCCAGCGTTCTGGTTTAGCCGTATCCCAGCCAACATTCTGTCCGTCGGTAATCAGAACCACTTTCTTGGCAGCATTGTCACCGCGAGCCAGGCTAGTCCCAGCCTTTTCAAAGGCCTCCAGTACCGACATGGGACCACCGTGTGGCTGCAGACCATCAAGCACTTCACCAATATTGCCGCGCAGATTAACCGGATCCGGTGTTTTAACGTCGGTCCGCCCTCCGGCCACGACAATCGTCACCGCGTCATCGGGTCCCAAAGCT
>JAYGDG010000577.1:0-1988 GCA_046583015.1 Pirellulaceae bacterium
TACCAACCAGACAAAACAACACGGCAATCACCTGGCCGTGCAGCTTGTTGGTACCGCCAGCAGTCGGGATGCCATTGGCTCAAGAGTAACCGTCACTAGTGGTGACAACAGTTGGACAGCCCAGTTGACTGCCGGCGATGGTTACCAGGCTAGCAATCAACGCCAACTGGTCTTTGGGTTGGGGCAAAACCACCAACCCGATAAGCTGACCGTGCATTGGATCAGTGGTGCCACTCAGACCTTCACTAACCTGCCCCTAAACTCCGAAATACGAATCGTGGAAGGGCAACACAGTTAATCACTTTTAAGTAAGAACAACGATTCAGCTAACGAGTAACGCGAGCCGTTTTGCGTTAATCCTCTGCCTGCAGCGGGAACGAATTGCGAAATCTCTAGGAACAATCTCGCAGTTCGGCCTGTAGACGACTTCGAATGCGCTCGAAAACACGTCGCACGGATCGTTCCGAGCAACCATATTTTTCAGCGATCTCGTTGTTTTTCATACCACGGATGCTGTCGAGCATGGTCTCCTGGTCTCGTGAATCCATATGTCCGACAATGCTCCGCAGTTGGGCAAGCACATTTTGGACGCTACAAAGAGGATCAGCGGCAACCATTGAACTGGCCGCCTTGTCGACTCCACTGCCAAAATCCTCATGGCGCTCTTCCCGGTCGAAAGACCGCTTCTTGCGACTGTGATGCTGACTTTCTGTACGAATCTTGTTCATGCAGATCGCTAACAACGTATTCCACAACTCAGATGTCGTGTCAATTTGAAAACGATTCGCGTAGACACCCCGAAAGAAACTCTGAAATGTCTCCTGTACAACATCTTCAGCATCAATTCGTTGTAACAACTTGGGGAAAATCCGTGAGCGGGCAAATGCCGTCAATCTTGGTCGACAGAAATCGTGAACCAGTTCCGCTGCCCGCTGATCCTGGTTCCGTGCAATCCGACCGACTAAAGCCGGTAGATAATCTCTCAATTGATCCCGATCCTTGGAATCACAACCATTTTCCGATGCCAAAAACTTCCTTGTTTTGTTTGTAGTGACCACGTGACACCTACCTATCGAAAAGAGACGAGAAGAGTAACAGACAGGTGGGGACAGTAGTGCAACTTGTATACCAACTGTCCAGAAACCTCTCAAAAACTACTTTTATCGCTATGATTTCAGTGTTTTCTGTGATTCGTAGCCCGAGATGCTAGCATCTCAACCGTTGTATTATTCTGATTCAAAATGCCAGATTGAACGATGCACAATGCAACAGGCGGCCAGGGGCAATAGGAGGCTTTTGCTACGACTGAAGTAATTCAAGACCTTCAACGATATACTATGGCTTAGCGTTACGAAGTCATCGACTCGAACCCAACTGAGTCAAGTCGCGTCTGGAACTTTCCTTGGTCTCGTGCTTATTGCGGTTTTCCTGATGCGTTGTCCCCATTGTCACAAAGAAACGGATTCGCTAACGGAGCCTTGTCCGCACTGCGAACGACCACCCGGTGATCTGCCTGCTAGCTCAACCAATAATGACGAACGTAGCGACCAGCCTATCACGGCTGATCGTGAAGGTGACTTAACCCGTACTTTTCACGGGCGATCCGTTCCGCCAGCAGATCTTCCGTCGCCTGCCACCTCCTCCAGCGACGAGCAGCTGGGAACTACCATTTCAAACCGTTACGAGATCTTGTCGGAGATTGGACGCGGCGGATTTGCCACGGTCTATCGAGCCTTGGACAAGAAATTGGGCCGAGAGGTTGCCATCAAACGTTTGCGTCTTGATGCTAACGCGGAAGACTCTCAAGACCGCGTCACTCGCTTTATTCGCGAAGCGCAGTTGATTGCATCGTTAAACCACCGCAATATCGTCCATGTCTACGATCATGATACGGATGACTTTGGGCATTATATTGTGATGGAGTACATACCTGGCTTATCGTTGGCTGCCTACTGCAAACAAGAAGGAGCGATCGCACCGTTGAAAGC
>JAYGDG010000521.1:0-3442 GCA_046583015.1 Pirellulaceae bacterium
TGGCGGCCGGCTTGGCTGCCGGAGCATCGACGCCCTCTGACTCTGCACTTTGCTCTTGAGAACCCTGAATTGCCTTGCGGGCCGCATCTGCACCAGGAATTGACTTAACGGTTGCTCGGAAGAGGGCACCAAACGCGCCTCCCTTTTTCCCGCTCGCTGCGGCGGGCTTGGCGGGGTTCGCTGGTTGAGCTGCCGGGGCACCACCCAAGGGGTTGGCTGCTGGCTGGGCCGGTTGAGCTGCTGGGGCACCACCGAACGGATTGGCGGCTGGTTTTGGTTTGGCTGGTTGAGCTGCGGGAGCACCACCAACGGGATTGGCCCCGGCTGGCTGGGCGGCTGGTTGGGCGACCGGCGGTTGGGCGGTGGTCACCGTGTCATTCGCTGGTTCGGGTCGTCGTCGTGTCGTGGCTACCGATGATTGACCGGCCGGTCTCTGTTTGGTTGCCTGGGCAGTTCCGCCACCGAGCGTCCCCGCTTCATCGCCTGAAAATGGATTGTTTGGATCAAGCTTGGCGTCATCCGGAACGGTTGGCACATTTGCTGGTACGGGCCGTTCGGTATTCCGCAGGACGTCTTTTTCTGCTGCTTGGAGTGTTTCATAGCGAACCCGCTGTCGTTTCTCCTCGTACTTGCGCAGTTCTAAACGGGCTTGTTTACGATGGGTTTCTAACGTCAGACGAACCTTACACTGGACTCGCTGCAGAGAACGATTGACAGGATAGACATTTTGAATGTCCCTGGCTTCTAATAGTGCACCCGTTTGAAAGTCCTTGGTTGCCTGATCAGGACGACCCAACCGCGTGTAGGTTGCGCCGCGAAAATAATAGCAGCGCGGATCTTGGATTTTTTGTTCAATGGCATCACTGAAGAACCTGTGGGCCGTATTGAGTTCTCCTTGGAAATAGGCATGGACGCCGCGGCCATACAAGTCTGCCAACAATTCGTCCTGTTGTGCCTGTAGGGTACCGGCCGTCAAGGCGATCGACATTGCGAGTCCGATTTGTACGAGAAGATTCCGCGTCATAGCTCATTTCCCTTTTTTACGAAGCGTTAGGTCACTATTTTTGAACCACCCGAAAGTGCTCTGGAGACCACCGGTTTGAGCGGTCTGATGGGAGCTGACAGGCGGCTTAATTGCCAGATTTTTCAGGTCATTTCATGGTAGTCCATTGAAGGGCATCCGGCAAGGAAGATTAAGGGTGGAGATGGACTCGGTTTTCACTGGTTTTTTCGACTCAATTGATGGCCTAGGTGAAGTCTTTGTGCTGTTATTCTCTAAGTTCGTTAGCCGATCGCCTAAAACGTGGGCGACCAGACCGTTGGGGCTCCCCAGCGAGGGCGTTACAATGGATGCAGCGGTGACTTCCAGAATGCTCGTAAAGCCTTAGTGTATCGATGCTAGCGTCCAATGGGAGAGACCTTCTTTCTTTCTTTTTGATCGGGTGTTTATTGGACCATGATCGATCTTCAGTCCTTACCCCGTTATGACCGTCATCAAACTTATGAGTGGAATTATGAGCATGTTCCTGAGCCAGTTAGCCAGGAGGTGAGGGACGTTCCTGGCGAATGGCGATTTTGTGGATTACCGGTTCCTTCTCCGCTGGGAGTTCCTGCCGGTCCGTTACTTAATGGTCGCTGGTGTTTGTATTATGCGAGTCTTGGTTTTGATGTCTTGACGTACAAGACGGTCCGTAGCAGAACAAGATCGTGTTACGAATTGCCGAATTTACAGCCGGTTGAATGTGATCGGTTATTTGGTGGCGAAGCCGACTTACCTGCCGCGGAAACAATGACGGGGAGTTGGGCCGTATCCTATGGTATGCCGTCGCGGCAGCCGGAGGACTGGCGAGCGGATATTGAGTGGACGCGGCGCCAGTTGCCCGCAGACAAGATCCTCTCAGTTTCCGTGGTTGGTACAGTTCAGGATGGGTGGTCGATCGAGGATTTAGCGGCTGACTACGCCCAATGTGCGCGGTGGGCCAAGGAGAGTGGAGCGGACTGCGTCGAGACAAATTTCTCCTGTCCCAATGTATCAACTTGTGACGGCCAATTATTTCAACAGCCGGCAGATTCGCAATTAGTAACTCAAATGGTGCGCGAGGCGATAGGTGATTTGCCATATATTGCCAAGATTGGCCGCATTCCGCAGCGTGAGGATGCCGAGGCATTGCTGGCGGCCGTGCACGAATCGGTCGACGCGCTGGCGATGACCAATAGCATTGCATCGACGGTGGTGAAACCCGATGGGGGTTACTTGTTTGATGGAGAACGTCGCGGTATCTGTGGGGCAGCTACGTTGCAAGCCTCCGTAGAACAGACAGCGATGTTGGCTGGGTTAATTGAAGCCAGCCAGTATCAATTGGAGTTAATTGGCGTCGGTGGCGCTGCCTGCTGGTCGGACGTGCAATCTTATTTGCAGGCCGGTGCCAGGGCGGTCCATATTGCGACCGCGGCCATGATCACTCCATCGACTGCTTGGGAAATTCGGCAGCGGATGACGGCTGAAAACTAAAGGCCAAGCACCTAGCACTGGTGCCGAAGAAGCCGGGATTCGGCCAGTGCAGGACCTTAAAGACAATGATTGCGACTGTGAAACTGACGAACCCTTGCGTCACGGAGTGAAGCATCCTCCGCTGTTGTGCTGCCGCTAGTCTTTAGGGTCCTACACCGAAAGCCGATGAATACCCGTTGATGAAAGTGCCCGTTTCCCCCACAGATACCGGGCAACCCTCATCACCTACGAAGGTCGGAAACTCCCTATCCTTCCTCCGTACCCTATTTATCGTAAAACTAGATTGTTCATCTGATCCGGAATCTTACGCATATCAAAAACTCTTCCCCGGATTGCTCAAATTGATTCAACCTGTACGGGTTGTATGAGTCTTGAGGCGGCTGACTGCGGATCGCAGGCTTTCGAGGCCCTGCTATGCTCTTGGATGAACGGTTCGAGGTGGTGAAATTTGCACCAGTTGGGGCCTCGATCGGGGGGGTGGTCGGCAGTTATGGTGGGTGGAGAGGTGGTATCATTGAGTCATGATGTTACGTTTTTTACTGTTGTTAGCGAGTTCATTGGGCGCCATCCTAACGGCGAATTTTGCTTCCTCAGCATTGGCAGTCGAGTCACCGGACGTGATTCGGGTAGTCCGTCCACGCGTGCTCAAAGTATCTCAGTTGTCGTGTGTACGGATTCCCTTTGGCCAACCTGAAGACTACAAGCCATCTCTTATTCAGCTCAAGAACGGTGATTTGCTGGTTGTTTTGTTTCGTGGTGAGCGGCTTGAAAATGGCAAGATCAACGAGACGCCTGTACTGTACCGATCTACGGATGAGGGGTTGACCTGGTCGGCTGGTGAGGTGCTTGCCTTAAAAGGGCGTGAACCCTACTTATCGATCAGCGATCAGGGGACGTTGTTTATTACGGCGCATCTTCTTTCTCAGGACA
>JAYGDG010000536.1:0-2027 GCA_046583015.1 Pirellulaceae bacterium
GGAGAGCAAATCGGTGAATTGACGTAAAATTGCTCAAACCGAATACCTTCTGCAGCCAACCGGTCGATGTTCCCGGTCCTGGCGGCCCGATTGCCAAAACAGGAGAAGTCACCCCAACCCATGTCGTCGATGAAGACCATCACGATATTCGGCCGAGCAGCAGCCGCCGGGATTTGCGAACACAGGCACAGCATCACCAACAACAACAAGTTTCGATGGAACATCGCGTCTCCCGGTTTATCCAACAGCTAGGCACCAGCAACTGGTGTCATTGGACTGGATGCCCAGAGGGCTGTACAGGGGAGAGCGAAAGCCTTCAGGATTCGAAGAAGGTCTCGACCAGTTCTAGATCAATTCCCGCATCGGCTCGATACCGGGCTCTACCATGTACTGGGGCGTCCCGGACTTATCGAAGAAGCGAACTTTGCCGGAATCAATTCCGGCTTTCTTGTAGAGCGTGGCAAACACTTCCTGGAATTTAACGGGTCGCTGCACGGCATGTTCACCGTATTTATTCGTGCTTCCGATCACCTGTCCGGCTTTCATGCCGCCACCGGCCAGCATGGCACACGAGACGCGCGGCCAGTGATCGCGACTGTTGTTCTTGTTAATCTTCGGCGTGCGGCCAAATTCACCCCAGACAACGACCGAAACATCCTTGTCCAGACCACGTTCGTGCAAGTCGGTAACCAATGCCGACAATCCCTGGTCCAGCAAGGGGAACTCCTGTCGACTGCGAGGGAAATTCATGCCGTCTCCACCATGCCAGTCCCAACGACTGTAGTTGAGCGACACCACGCGGGCACCGGCTTCAACCAGGCGACGGGCAATACAGAAGTTACGCACCATCTTGGGCGCCCCATCACGCTGGTAAGTACTATCGTTCTTGCCGTAGCGTTCCAGCGTTTTCGGGTTTTCTTTGCTCAAATCCAACGCTTCAACAAGTTTGGACGTTGTCAGAATCCCCAATGCTTGCTGGTGATAGACATCCATACTTTCAGCGGTGCCGCTATTATCTGTGTCCCGCCGGAAACGATCAAACGAGTTTCGCAATGTTTCGCGATCCGCCAGTCTCTCCAGGGTAATCCCCCGCAGCACCATGTTACTGGAGGCCTTCATCGGATCTTTTTCAACCAGCCCGAAAGGTGCATGCGAGACGCCGAGGAAACCGCCGTGTTGCGTTTCGCCCCAGGTTCCGTTGCCGGTGGGATACATCAGCGAGACATTGGGCGGTACCGCCTGGTTCGCCGACCCCTGCAGGTGCGAAACCCAACCACCAAAATTGGGGCGCCCCTCGCGCGGTTGCTGACCACCCTTTTTCCAGCCCGTCATGCACTGGTAAGCATCATGACGGCCATCCGCGTCACAGATCGAACGGATCGGGATAAATTTATCCATCATCTGCGCCATGCGAGGAAACATCTCGCAAATCTCAATTCCTGGCACGTTCGTTTTGATCGGTCGAAAGTCTCCGCGAATTTCCGCGGGAGCATCCGGTTTCAAATCCCACAAGTCGATATGAGATGGGCCACCCGGCATGTAGATGTTAATGATGGCACGGTGATTGGAACCTGTTCCAGCCTGGGCATCCAGTGCCAGCATATTGGCCAGCGATAGTCCACCACAGGCCATTCCCCCCACCTGAAGAAACCCACGTCGACTCAATCCATCGCAAAAACTGTTGCCAGCTTGCCGTCGTTTTCCATAGATGCTAAGCATTCCGTTGGTTCCTTCTCTTCCCCATCAGTCGGTAACTGAATTAGCCGTATTATACTCTCATTATCGGCAGGCATCGTATCGGTCAATGATACGCGACAAGGCATATCCGCGCCAATTGATTCTTTTGGATTTCGTAAGTATCGAGTCAGTAAGGGCCTACAGGTTTTCGGAAAACGAAGACAACAGTCATAAAATGGGTGCTCAGAGACTCTCAAAACAACACCTTGCTATCCCACTAGCCTGAGAACGTCTTAACTCACTACTGCAACACGGGCCGCTAAGTTTCTGTATATTGGAAGTCCATTAAA
>JAYGDG010000655.1:0-9488 GCA_046583015.1 Pirellulaceae bacterium
CGATCAAGCAGGTTGTACTTCGGGATCTCGGCATCCGATGTCTTGGACTGAGAGCAATAGCCACAGTCTTCCTGGCAGAGACCAGTTTTTGCATTCATCAAAAAATAGAGTTGAACCTGCTTGCCGAACCACTTGAAGCGGATCTTGAAAGCGGCAGAAAGTAAGTCCAGCAGTTGATCGTCAGGAGATTGCAAGATGGCCAGGGCCTCCTCGCGGTCAATCGCTGAGCCAGCTAATACACGGTCGGCGAGTGTCGTCCAGTGATTTGCCTCCGAACTGTCGGATGTTGGTGGAAGAGTCATCGCGGTTGTTTCCTGGTGTCAGATCGGCTCCGGGTTCGCTGTTGAGACAGAGTTTTCCCGGTATCGGCAGTGATCGCCTCACTTCTTACCTGTTGTTTGACAAGGCTGCAACCCCCGTCCAGAAGGATTGCTCTCCCGTTTTGTTGACCGAATCTGTGGCGCCTCAACTTGGCAATGCTTACCAATTGTTTCACAATATAGAGGTTCTCGATAATGGCCTGGAGCAGTAGGAGTTTGTCTCCTCGACTGCTCCCGCCCGTGCCGCCTGCAAATCAGTAGACTGGAGTGACATTGCAAAACCAATACTGGGTGCAATTTGGAGTCATGGGATGGACCGGGAGTTTCGATAGCCTGGAAGCGATCCACTATCCGCGACAGACACCGGTTGTCTGTCGGACACAGCGAGGACTTGAAACGGGCCGCGTGCTCAGTGAAGTTGATGGCCCGCTGGATGTTCCTTGTTCGGGATCACTGATTCGCAGGATGACTGTGCAGGATGATCTGCTGCTGGTCCGGCTGGAGAAGGATCGGACGCAGGCGTGCGATGCGTGTGTTAAGTTGCTCCAAGACCATGGCTTTGATAACGTACTGCTCGACGTCGAAGTACTTTTCGATGGAAAATCCCTGGTCTTCTACTTCTTGGGAGAAGTTTCTCCAACACTGGCTGCTCTCACGGAGAAGTTGAGCCAGGCCTACCAGGCAGCGGTCAGTTTTAAGCAATTTAGCCAGGCCCTGGAAGAAGGTTGTGGCCCGGGTTGTGGTACCGAGTCGGCCGCCGGAGGTTGTGGCAGTTCAGGATGCGCATCCTGTAGCGTGGCCAGTCTCTGTAAAAGCGGCCAACAACCCGATCAACCGGTTGATGCCTAAGCTTGCTTACTCATCAGGTTTCAAGTGAAGCAAGAAACTCACGCATCTCACCTGCCGCATGTAAGTCCTGCTGAGCTTCGGCCACGCCAATGCCCTCTCGAGCCGTCGCTTGCGATTCAGTGATCCGTCCTAACTGTGCGAGTTGTTGAGCCGCCATGAAAAAGGCAGGGACATAGGGTGGATCATGCGCCATCAGCTCAGCAAACAGCTGCAGGCTCTCGTCGTGACTCGCTTCTTTGTGCAATTCCAGTGCTAAAGCATAGCGGAGAAAAAGGTCTCCAGGATCGTCTGCTAGCATTGCGACAAGTTTTTCTTTGCGGGTAGGTTCTGACACGTCTCGGTCCTTTTCTCAATTTATCAAGCTAGCGTTTTGCCAGGTTATTGGCCGTATTGATTTTCCCGGAGTCATTATCTTACCTGGTTTTACTTAATGGAAAAGTCGGCTAAACCGTTCAGGGTCCTGTAACCGATAGAGTTGACGAGTCATCCGTCTTGCAGGTTGGTTGATCTTGCGCGTTACGCTTAGTTTTGCAATTTCATCGGCGGACGTTTGTTGTCACGGAGGCAGCGAGCACTTGTATTGGCTTTAGTGAAGGACAGATTCATGAATCGGACTTTGATTGGTATTTTATCGTTGTCTGTGATTGGCACCGTGATTGTTGCGATGGTTCAAGCGCAGGAGACTGCGGATAAGCCTTCGCGGGCCAAATCGGTACTAGTGCCCAAGAGTGGGCAGGACGTATCCGAAAGACGATTCAGCGATGATGTGGACCAGTCGAGTTCGCGTCGGCAGAAACAGTTGTCTGATCGTTTGGATTCTGCTCGCGATCGAGTTACGCAGGAATATGCGGGACCGGCACGAAATCAGTCGGATACTGACTTTCCGGTCGCTGAAGGGCAGCCACCTGTCGCCGACCAGGTGGCCCAGGAGCCGTCGCTCATCACGCCGCCACCGATGAGTCAAAGTCTCGAATCATTGCAACCAGCGCCGGCATCCAATATTTCCATTAAGGCGTCGTTACGCGATGACAAGGCAACAGCACGGCGTTCTGGATTACGTTCGGCTTCGCCTGCCAGGGAGGGGTTCAATGGATCGGGTCAAATT
Organism: Pirellulaceae bacterium; assembly: GCA_046583015.1. Classification (GTDB taxonomy): domain Bacteria; phylum Planctomycetota; class Planctomycetia; order Pirellulales; family Pirellulaceae; genus JAZADA01. Next base: position 2,275 of record JAYGDG010000655.1, read on the forward strand.
GATTCGCGAACGGCTCTCTTGACCAGCCAGACGCCGGCAGTCTTAGTGAAAGCAGAGGGACCCAACGAAATTCACGTAGGTCAAACAGCAACTTATCGCATCGACGTGGCGAACCATGCCAGTGAGTCGCTGGAAGATTTCTATGTGCGGCTGGTCTTACCGGCCTGGATCCAATTAGAGGAAAGCGATGCGAGTCGTGGAGATTTGCGACGCCAGGAAATGGCTGATGGGAGCCAAGTCTTGATTTGGAAGATGCCCCAGATGCAATCGCAAGCCAAGGAGCATTGGCTGGTAAAACTGGTTCCCCAGCAGAACAAGCCTTTCGATTTGAATCTTGACTGGTGGGTTCGGCCGCGATCTTTACAGGCAGGTATTCGGGTCGTGAAGCCGGAACTGCAGTTAGCGATTCGAGGGCCATCGGAAATGATCTACGGTCAGACTCAGATGTTTACTTTGAGCGTTACAAATCCTGGAAACGGGGATGCGGACAACGTATCGGTGATCCTGACGCCAGGCGAAGACAAGCCACAGTGGGTTGGTAGCATTCCGGCAGGTGGCAGTCGGCAATTGCAGTTTGAGATATCAGCGGCCCAGGCCGGTTCGATGCAATTGCGTGCCGTTGCCTCGGCGGACCGCCAATTGCAGGCTGAAGTTGATCACCTGGTTACCGTTCGGCAACCGCGCTTGGACCTGAAAGTGATCGGCCCGGCCAGGAAATATGCTGGCTCACTGGCGAAATACCAGGTCATCCTGACCAACCAGGGTGACGCACCCGCCAATGACATACTGATCCGAGCAGGGTTACCCAATGGGGTGACCTTGATTCCGGGAGAAGGCCAAGTTGACGCGGCCAACGGGACGATGGCCTGGCAGTTAGGGAGCCTGGCTGCCAATACCGAGCGGAAATTTGATTTTAACTGCCGGCTGGAGACTGCCGGAGATAAGACCGTGCAGGTTAGTGCAGAAGCTGAATTGACCAACATGGTCTCTTCCACCACCATCACGGAAGTCACCGGGGTCGTCGATCTGAAGTTGATTGTCAACGATCCACAGGGTCCGCAGATGATTGGCGAAGAGGTGGTTTACGAGGTGCAGATTCTCAATCGTGGCAGCAAAACGGCTGAACAAATTAAACTGGTTACCCAGTTTAGCGATCACCTTGAGCCGATCCGGGTTGCCGGTGGTGCCGCGGATATTGTTCCCGGGCAGGCGTTGTTCCGACCCTTGCAGCAACTGCAACCTGGCCAGCAGGTAACCCTCAAGATCTTTGCCAAGGCGTCTGCAGCGGGCAGTCATCGTTTCCGAGCAGAGTTGACCAGCCAGGATCCAGAAACGAAGCTGGTCCAGGAAGAGATGACTCGCTTCATGAAAGAGCCAACTGGTAGTACCGTGGAAACTGCAACCCAGCAAAATGCTGACAATTAATCAGCGCTGTCGCCAGGCGGATCACTCGACTCGTCCGACAGCCTCACCATGGTCAACGGTTGTTGATCCGTGGGGTCATGCACTCGCAGCGCCACTTTGCCAGCCAGCAGGTCTTCCATGATGGTCCCTAGTAAGTTTCCGCGCCAGCCACTTGCCAGTGCCGGTGGAGATTGTGACTGTTCATTGTTTCGGTTGAAATGATAAGCAAGCCAGTCTCGCACGTCTTGTGTGGTGGCAACCAGGTTAGCTGCAATCTGAGCAGATTTGCAATGATTGCCCAGGGCGGTCGTGAGAAACTGGCCCAGGACTGTTAAGTGCGGGCCACGCGCCTTGCGGCGCAGGACCGGGTATTGGTCTTCACTGAGTTGAAGAGCTGTTTCAATCGCTTCGGCAAGATCCGTGATGTGGTTCTGCAGGTTGCCGCGATCCATGCCACGGATCGCCCGGATCCGCTGAGGGTCCGCCGTTTGACGGCGAGCCAGTTCGCAAATCAAATCGTCTCGCAGAATACGTCGGGCAGGCCGATTACGCCGCTTCGCTTCCCGGTCTCGCCACTGCCAGAGTTCACGGACAACAGCCAAGTTGCGAGCGCTCAAAGAACCGGAGCCAGAAACGTTGCGCCAAGCTTCCGGACCGGTTTCCCGAGTAATTTTTGCTAACCACTCTTCGATTTCAGTCTCTACCCAGGAGCTGCGGTCGAGTTCCGCTGCCCGCGCTTGCAGAGCCACTGCCAGTTGCTGCAGGTCTGCCACATCCTGGACGGCGTAATCAAGCTGCCGTTTCGATAAGGGCCGCCGCCGCCAGTCTGTCCTGGTTTCACCCTTGGCCAGGTTCTTGCTCAGCAGTTTATGGACCAGTGTTCCATAAGAGGCGGGATACTCGAGACCAATCATGCCAGCTGCAATCTGCACGTCATACAATGCGTGGGGCGGCTGGTCGATGGCAAACAGACTGAAACGTAACTCTTCCCGACCGGCATGCACTACCGTCACATGTCCCGCTTCGGCAAGCGTTTCCCAAAAGGGATTGATATCGCTGATCGTCAAAGGATCGAGCAGTGTGATCTGGTCACCTGCTGCCACTTGGATTAAGCACAGCTCCGGAAGGTAACTGTCCTCGGAGACAAACTCAGTGTCAAAGGCGATCACCTCGGCCTGCCTGAGATCCCTGCAGAAGTCGTGCAATTGCTCATCGGTGGTGATGGTTTGGTATTGCACTCGATAGGAAGACTGGTATTTAAGGATAGAGGACACTGCCCGCTGATCAACTCAGGGGGCTGATCATCTTAGACCATCTGCCAAGGGTTGACCAGCAGCGTAAAAACTGTCTTCGCTGGAGCCGCTGAAGTAATCTAACAGCTCGCTCCGCGTCATCTGGTCGGACAGGTAGGATTTAGGTCATAATGAGATTTTTAAACGGGTTGTTCAGGGGAGTTGGTTTGATGCGCGAATGTTGGCTGCGACCGAATCGACGGGTGCTTGTTGCTGCCATCGTCATCCTGCTGTTGGTGGCCACAGCTGTCTCCGCGTGGATGGCCTTGCTGTGGCGGCAAGATGCCCATTGGGCGCTGAAACTCCCTTTGGGGCTGATGACTATCTGGATTTGGATGCGAGTGGTCTTGCTGATCGAGCACGTCTGCCGGCCACGGGTGGCTTACCAGCAGGGAGAGTTGCTGCTGTTTCTTCGGACACGGCGGCCGATTCACCTTCCAGTAAGTGTCGTGGAATGTTTTTTTCTGGGGCAAACCGACAGCATGCTGGCAGCCGCCAGGGATGCAGAGTCGGGTGAGGAAGTGGCCAAAACACGGGCCATTGTCGTCCGCTTAGCCGAAGCCGCCACCGATTGGCACCAACGGGATGTGCGTCCGGAGTTAGGACGGTGGTGCGACGGATACATCACCATTCGCGGAACCTGGTGCGAACCGATGGGCCCAGTCCTGGTGAAGAAAATGAACTCCCAGTTGGCCGCGATCCATCGACAACAGCGTCAGGAGGAAAAAGCCATATGACCGGTTTGTTGGTGAGTGTTCGAAGTGCCAGTGAGGCCCAGGCAGCCCTTTTGGGGGGAGCCGATATCATCGATGTTAAGGAACCCCGCTACGGATCCCTGGGAGCTGCCTCGGCAGAAGTCTGGCAGCAGGTAGCTGCGGTGGTGGCAGATCAGGCCCAGCTGAGTGTCGCCCTCGGCGAATTAAGGGATTTTGACCCGCTCCAAGTGGCTCAACTACCGGCGAGCACCCATTATGCCAAGATTGGGCTGGCCGGTTGCGCCGAGATAGCCGACTGGCCAGAGCGTTGGCAACAGGCCTGGGCTTGTGTGCCGAGCCATGTTCAGCGAGTTGCCGTTTGTTACGTGGACCAGCAATGCGCAGCGGCACCGAGTTGGGATCACATTCTCCGACAGGCGCTGGACGCTGGCTGTAAATGCTTGTTACTAGATACTTTCGATAAACGAGCTGGAAATCTCTTTAAGCATTGGAGTGAGAGCCAATTAGCTGAGGTGGTGGCTCAAGCAGCCTTGGAAGGCTTGTTCGTGGTGGCTGGCGGATCGATTCAGGGCCAGCACCAGCCGATACTCGCGGCTGTCGGCGTGCGGTTCATGGCTGTACGTGGTGCTGTCTGTCGAGGGACTCGGACGGGACCGCTGCAAGCCGACCTGGTGAAGCAGTTGCGAGCTGTTTGCGATGCCAGCGGGCCTTCCGTTTTCGCTGGCTGAACCTGTGCTTGGATCGCTTCGGATGGTTGGCAAAATAATTTTCTTCTATTGCTTGACTTTCCACATGGGGAGTCCGATAGTTGGGTTTTCCTGTATGACATTCACGAGTCCTGTTACTCGTCAATTAGGGACGGAATGTTGAGGTAACGGGATCGACAAGTTCGATATTTTTCTTTTTTGCTTCTTTGGATGGATAGGAGAGAAGCCGTGCCACAATCGGTGCTCGATGCGATCAAGATGGGCATTTGGGATTACGAGCCTGAAGACCAGTCAGAAATAGAATATGAATCTACCGAGGCGCTGCCTGGGACGGACGAGAAGCTCGCCGCGCTCAGTGCCCGTATCGAACGTGGTTTGCCACTCTGGCATCCAGAAGATCGGCGTACCTATAACGACAGTGAGAAGATCCCCGAATAGGGTTGCCATGATCGTTTCAACAGTCGCCTGAAGTCTGCTGCACAGATTCGTAACAGGTTCTGGCTGCACGTTCTCTACCGCGACAGGATCAAGGGTTACGGTTTCTTGCGAAACTGGTTCTTGATCAACTGCATCTGAAATTGTTGAATCAACTCTCGCAGCGCCTCTTGTTGCGATGGCTCGGCGCGGGAAATCCAGGTTTCCAGGTGCGGCACGATGCGGCTGAGCAGTTTTATGGAGCCTGCTACGGCGCTCTGTGGGGCCGTCTTGCTTTGCCCCTCTGCGGCCGGTTCCAGCAGGCTGCCAAGATTCCATTGCTTCATCTGGTTGAGTTGGTCTTCGAGATACGGTTCTTCTTGTTGCGGGCTAAGAGATTGAAATTCCATCGCGCGATTGATGAGCCAGGCTTCCATTAAGACGAGGGAATTCTCAGACAACCGCTTGTAGTGCGCGGCTTGAAGTTCCAGGCGTCCGCCGATCCCGTTGCCCGCATCATTCAGGAAGCTGGCAATTCGGTCTGCAAGGTCGCGTCGTACTTCCATCGACTGGTCAGCCATGTTGTCTGTGGCCAGGGAACAGACGGTAGCATCCTGGATCGTTTGTTTCAGTTGAACTCGCTGTTCGCCTTCAGTTGCGTCAATCCAACTTTTAATCCGGTGGAACAATCGCACCGTGGAGGGTGATGACGGGGAAGTGGAAGTTGGTTGCTGTTTGTCTAATAATTTGGTTTCCAAGGCGGACCAGCGAGAAACAACCACCAGCTGAGATTCCAGAAACGGCAACCGCTGCGGCTTGTCCAGTTGCTGGTACTGTCGACACCGCTCGTGGAACCAGACCTTTCCCAGGAAAACCACATTACGCAATAACTGGTCGTGGGAGTTTTTGGACCAGCGACGTTGACTCGGCAAGTCAAAATCTGATTTCAGTTCGGTTTGCAGCCGATTTACCAGGGAGAGCTGGATTTCCCGAGGTTCTTTGACGAGATCCCGCTGCAGCAGCCAGCGAGCCAGGTCACGGATGCCAGCGTCGCTCGGATCCGGCAGTGGTCCGAACCACATCCAGTAGCCGATACCGCCAGTGATGAGAAAGACCAGTACCAGCGTCAGCAGCTTGGGGTACCGGAAGATAGTCGATTTCATCGGCGAGGTCCAAAATGATCGTGAACTTGCTGACCAGGATTGCCATTGTAAGGCATTAGACCACTTTGGGAATGCTGTTGCCGGGAGTTGGCAAGCGAGTCGCTGACGATGCGACTTCAGTCGCGGTTTCCTCCAACCGGATGATTTTGTTACACTACGGCCTGTTTTGAAAGAAGCGAACCGGTTTATCGACCTGTGGAGTGTCGGTGAGACGGTCGGTTTGCAGGCGAGATGATGGTGAAAGGAAAGAGTATGCCCGGCTTTGGTAGCGAGGTAGGACATCAGTTGGGACAGGAAGCAGCGATCGAATGTTTAAAGACATTCTTGGATCGGGTGCGCGAGCGGTACAAAGATCAAGTGAGCAAGTTGGATGGAGACTGGAACGAGAATGTGCTCAACTTCTCTTTGACGACCTATGGTTTCACGATTGACGGAGTCTTGACTGTGGAAGAGAGTGTGGTGACACTCGCTGGCAAGCTGCCCTTTGCCGCCATCGCTTTCAAAGGCAAGATTGAATCGTCGATTACAGCTGAGTTAGAGAAGGCTTTGACGGCCTGACCTGGCGACTTGTTTCGCGCCATGCCATGGGGTGGTGTTGGACTTAGGGTCGCTTTTCCGTGATCGTCAATTGCTGATCTTTTAACTGGTAGGTCAATCCCAGTGGATCAAGTGTTTTCTCTAACAATTCGTCGAGCGTTGCTTCGGTCACCTTGAGAGTGACGAGTGTCTTAAGACGCGTGGCGATGGCTGGCTCGAATCGCACTGTCCACTGCTGCTGCTGAACGACCGAGTCAATGATCGCTGCAGCAGGTGCCTTCATGACGCGTAAGGTAAATCGCTTTTCACCAGGTTTGGTTGTGCTCGTGCGAATCGTTTCTCCACTCAATAATCGCGACAGCAGTTCATGGTCTTCGTAACTTCCCTGGGCCTCGAGTCGGTTTCCCGTTTGCTTGATGATTAGTTGTGGAAATCGCTTTTTGACTTTCGCCAGGTTGGCGGCGGAAAGTTGCTTCGTATAGGACCGGGTCAGGCTTACTCGTTCAGGCAGCGGGATTAAGTGGACTTGCCGGCTGGCCAGGTCGAGGTGGAAGGTCAGATTGAATCCGGCCAACACGATCGTCAGCCGTTGGGCGAAGTCCAGCGGCGGGAATGTCTGCTCTTTCCACAAGTCATGAGGTAACCGGACGGTGGGATCCAGCATCAGACCAGCAGCCTGCACTTGTTGCTCAAGCAAGCTTTGCGGGTTGGAGAGCTGTTTCCATTGCCAGCCGGTAGCCATCAGCTGCGGTTTGAGTGCTGCAGGGGCATCTCGGAGTTGCTGGCGTTGGACTTCGCTGATCGTGGCCAGGCGACTTGTCGTTGAAACGGGGCCCATATAAATGCACGCTCCGATCTTGCAGGTCCCCAGCTTTAACTGTTGAGCCAGTTGTTGTAACGTTCGTTCCAGGGATGCCCCCGTGGCGCGAAACTTGACCGTTTGGTCAGGATCAACCTGGCGATCCAAGAAAATACAGATAC
>JAYGDG010000711.1:0-3676 GCA_046583015.1 Pirellulaceae bacterium
CACTGTAATTGGGTAATGAACTGGACTGGCGGCTTAGTCGCTCGCCACGGGCCTTCAGCTTGCGCGGCCCTGACTGCTTTGTGTTAAACAGGTCTCCATGCAGCGATTCGTTACCGGCGTAATAGACGTGCAAGCGATTGCCATCGATTACTGGGCTGTGCATCGGCCAAATCATCCCTCCGCCAAAGTCTCCCAGCGGCGGGTTCGGTAAAGCGGCCCGACGATCCGGTCGCCACCAGTGAACGCCATCACGCGAAGCGGCCCATTGCAAGTCAATTTGCTGCGTGTGGTTGTGGTAAACCGTAACGGTTGCCACGTAGCCGCCGGGAACTTTTGCGGGACAGAGTTCCATGAACTGCGTGTCGGCCGGATCTCGCCAGTCGGGTGTCATGATCAGTCGCGTGGGGTCGGACCAGGTGCTGCCGTCACGGCTGGTGCGCTGACCAATCAACCGCACCCCGCCGTCGGCGATGTCAAATGGTGTCACCCCGCCAGGAAAGGCGGGTAACTCTGTTTTATGGTTGGCCACGTAGCTGCCATCATCGCGTCGATAGATGAAACAACTGTCACTCGTGTTGAGCGTAATCGGGCCTTCGACGGGCGTCCATTTACGGCCGTCCGGGGAGCGGAATCGATAGAGTCCATAAGGATGGGTTTTTTTATCAGCAGGCAATGCTAGTCCGGGGATTCGACCCTTGGCACCGAGGTAAGTGGGGTGGCGAAAAACGAACATCTCGTAAGGTAACTTGCGTTTCGGATCGATGTTGACCGAGGCGTACGAGCACCAAATATCCATCAGGATGTTTGTCTCCTGGTTACCCTTCCAGGGGACCAGCGAGAGCTTGGGTCGCTGCCATTTGACGCCGTCTTTACTCTCCAGGTAGGTCAACAGGCGATCGTTGCGCCAGGTTCCAGGACCAAGAGGCCGGGAAATTGGCGTGGAAACCTGCCAGGCTTTCCAGAGTCCATCAATCGGATCAAGTAATACCGTGCCATGACTAAAGACCCCTCCCTCATCCCACGGCATTTCCGGTTCCAGCAGTGGGTTGTTGGGATCGGGTTGGCCCTGCTCGATGCGCCAGCCGACCAGTTCCATGGTGTCGAAGTCACTGGCCATGACGAAGGGCAACGGGGAGGGATTTTCCTGTTGCTCCTGGGCCGTCAGCAGTTGGCTAACCAGTAAGCTCAGGACCAGGGCCAGGCAAGATGAACGGTACATGGTTTTCTCTTCGCGTGAATTGGTGATGGGAGGCTTGCCCATTAGGGTCAGCGGGTTTTCTTTTGGCGAAACAGCCAGTCCCAACTGTTGGAAGTTGGGTCACAGCGATCATTGCTGCGCTTGGTAACATAACCTTTCGAGGCGTCGTCCTTTTGGTAGCTAAAGGCCTGGATCCAGGAATTATGTTTGACACCTCGTAGTTCCGTGTACTTGATCAGCCCGCCCGCTTTGCTCAGTTCGCTGAAGGCGTGGCGTGATTGATCGACGTCAATCAGTTGATCGACACTGCCGTGAAAACACCAGATTGGGACCGGGGTTAACTTGGGATAGTCGGCTGGTTTAGCTGGAAAGCGACCGCAGACGGGAATCGCCGCGGCAAACAGGTCGGGCTGCGCCAGCAGGATGTTCCAGGTCCCGATGCCACCGCCGGAAGAGCCGAGGGCGTAGATTCGCGCGTCATCAATCGGTTGCTCCTGCCTGATTTTGGCGATCAGCTCCAACAGTGGCAGCAGGTCGTTGCGGACATAGAAGTCTTTCGCCCGTGCATTGTTTGGCTTGGGACCCCAGGTGCCACCCGGTTTTCGCTGCGGGACCAGGACGAACGAGGGATATTTTTCACGCCAGGCCGGTCGGGCCATGACCGCATTCCAGGATCGCAGGTTGCTCACATTGTCGTCGCCGATGCCGCCGGATCCATGCAGGCTGACGATCAGGGGGTATTGCTGGCCCGGCTTGATCGTTGTCGGTGTTAGCAATCGGTAAGGCAGTTTCTTGTAAGTATGCGCCTCGTAAGCGTCAATGAGTGAACGGTTGCGGATGCCACTTCCCCGGTTGGGACGTTTGCGCTGCAAATTGCGGAGCAGGTAGTTGCCCGCTTCTTCCTCGGTCAGCGAGCCGTCCTGGTTAGCATCGGCCTGAGGATACTTGCTGAGCATGTGTGCCAATTCGCTCTGCTTGTCGGCCCAGGCCTGTGGCAGTAGCGTGAAAACAAACAGCAGCCAGGCGATGAGTCTCATCCGTTTTGCTCCCTGTCAGTGAAACCAGTCCCTAGGCTAGTGCTGCCTGGGGCTGGTGTCAAATTTGGGAGCAACTGCCAGTGCGAGGTGGCTGCTGACACAGTTCACTACTTGCCAGCGATGTTGTAGCAGCGCAAGATCTCCTGGTCACGGAGATAGAGTCGTTTTTGAGCAATCACTGGTTGAGGCCAGGTTTGGGCCCGCGTACGTGACTCGCGAAACTGGCTCTTGAGCCGATAGCCTGCCGGGGTTGCCTCGATGAGGGCGACCACGCCATCCTGGTAGCGGAAGTAGAAATGCCCGTCAGCATAGGCGATGGCCGCAGACCCTTTGCCTGCTCCACGCCCCGGTCGCCAGACATCTCGTCCGGTTGCCATGTCCAGGCAGAGTGGAAATCCATTGTTGTGTCCATGGCCCATGTAGATTTTTCCATCCAACAGGATCATACCACCGTGATGGTTTTGCACTTCACTGTTTCGTTTGTAGTAGACCTCTTGGGCTGCCCGTCCGCCGCGGGCCACCTTCAGCAGTGCCGCGCCGCCGTCGCCGTACCCGCTGGAACAAAAGACATAGTCGCCGCTGACCACGGGCGTAGGCACGTTGGCCGTACCGTTGGCAATGCGATTGTATCCCCAGAGGAGCTTGCCCTTGTCGGACACGCTGATCACCCCGCGGCCCACCAGTTGGACATATTGTTTCACGCCACCAGCCTGGCTGATGACAATCGACGAATACCCGGCTCCGTCTTTCCCCCGGTTGCCACTGCTGGGGAGTGCCGCGGTCCAGATCGTTTTGCCGGTTTGTTTATTGAGACAGGCCATCATGGCCTGGCTGCCTCCGGGCGTGCAGAGCAGGCGATCACCGTCGATCAGCGGTGATTCGCTGTATCCCCAGCCTGACATCATGCGGCCACCAAAATCACGGGAGAAACTGCGCCGCCAGACTTCTTTGCCCGTTTCGGCGTTAAGGCACATCAATTCTCCATCCAATGACAGTCCATAGACGTGTCCGTCATTGACCGTAGGGGTGCAGTTGGGACCTCGCTGCTTGCTCCCTGGTCCGACGAAGGTCTCCCAAATCGTGTTTCCCTTGGCAGCATCAATGCAGATGATCGATTCGCGTTTATCTTTGCGGCCCATGGTGTAGAGTTTTCCGGCCACTACCGAGACACTGGCATAACCGCCCCCCAGGCTATTGTTTTCCCAAACGACTTCGGGCCCTTCCGCGGGCCACTCGCTGAGCAGACCGGTTTCTTGGCTGATCCCGTCGCGAGCCAGGCCACGCCAGGTCGGCCAGTCACCGGTTGCCACAACGTTGTTGGTCGTGGTGGCGACTGCGTCGGTTGGCCTGGTGGTCAGTGTGTTGCGCCGCTGGCGGACCAGGTATTGGCGATCTCGGCTGCTGAGAACGTCGAGGGGAACCTTGATGGTCTTGGCATCCT
>JAYGDG010000811.1:0-3321 GCA_046583015.1 Pirellulaceae bacterium
TTGCAGGTTCGAATCCTGCTGGGGATACTCTTATCACTCGAACCGAGCCCCGTAGTTCCGACCTGCTTATCCACGGTTTTATGATCTGTGTTTGGAAATTCGTGGCAGCGTTTTCAGAAAGAGGAGAAATGTCCAAAGCCAACTCGCGCGACAAGAAGCCTCTGCTGCCTACGATCACGTCGGCCATTGGCATGCTCTTAGGTGGATTGCTCGGTGCGGCCGTCGGGCCATTTTCCGGTAGCGAACTGGTCACCATCATTTGTTACACTTTAGGGTTTATTGGCGGAGCAGCGGTCGGTGCGATGGTTGGTTGGCGAATGCATGCTCGCCGGAGTCGTGGTCAGGAAAACTCGCAGTGACTTCCTGCTGGTGTTGCAGGCACTGCACCGAATCAGTGAATCTGTTATTCGACAACGGGAGCGGTTGAGTCGAAGCAAGTGATTAGGGGTAAGAGATGAAGATCGATCGAGGCCTAAGATGCTTGCGGGTGCTGGCAATAGGTTTGTGCCTGGTGCCATCGGCAGTTGTGGCCCAGCAGCGTCCGAACATTATTCTGATCATGGCCGATGATGTGGGTTACGAGTGTTTTGGTTGCTACGGAAGCAAGCAGTACCAGACTCCGCAGATCGATCGACTGGCTCGCCAGGGAATTCGATTTAATCACTGTTACTCCCAGCCGTTGTGTACCCCCAGTCGCGTTAAGTTGATGACGGGCTTGTCGAATGTCAGGAACTACTCGGCCTTCTCAATACTGAACCGAGACCAGCGTACGATTGGTCAGTATTTCAAGGAGGCTGGCTACCAAACGATGATCGCCGGCAAGTGGCAACTGCTCGGCTCCGAACATTACTCGGCACAGTTTCGCGGCAAGGGAAGTCGACCTGAAAAAATGGGATTCGATGAGTCTTGCCTCTGGCAAGTGGACAAGCTGGGTTCGCGTTACTGGGAGCCGCTTCTCTATATCAATGGAAAGAACCGGCAGTTTGGTAAAGACCAGTACGGACCAACGCTGGCAACCGATGCGATTACCCGGTTCATGCAGGCCCAGCGTGAGAAGCCGTTTTTTGTCTACTATCCGATGATTCAAGTTCACAGTCCGTTCTTGCCTACACCAGACAGTAAGTCACGAACCAGCAAGAACCAGCAGAAGAACTTTGAAGATATGGTCAGCTACATGGACAAGCTGGTCGGCCGTATCGCCAGCAAGGCAGAAGAACTGGGAATTGCCGAGCGAACCTTGATCCTGTTTGTTGGTGATAATGGAACCCATAAGAGAATCAAGTCGCAACTGAACGGCCAGACGATCGTGGGAGGCAAGGGCAAGACAACCGACGCCGGAACGCGAGTACCCTTTGTTGCCTACTGGCCGGGAGTCATTAAAGCGGGGCAAGTCAGTGAAGACCTGGTGGATTTCTCGGACTTCTTGCCAACCACACTAGAGGCGATTCAGGCGACCGTTCCGGCAGGACTCGACGGTCAGAGTTTCTTGCCCCAGTTGTTGGGAAAACCGGGGAAACCGCGTCAATGGATGCACTGTTATTACTGCCCACGACCGGAAAAGATCAAACCGGTTCGATTCGTTCGTGATCAGCGCTGGAAGCTCTATGGTTCCGGCCAATTCTTTGATGTTTCCAGTGATCCACTTGAGCAGCGCCCGCTGGCCAAGTCAGCCCTCAATGGGACCGCCGCCGAGGCACACCGGAAACTGACAGCGGCACTTCAATCGATGCCCGCTAAAGGGCAGTCGCTGCTGAAGTTTTCCAAGTGAAGTAGTGTTGCCCGCAACCTGTCGCTGCTCGTTGTGCCATGTTCTTAAGGTGTCGGTCTCTATTTTTCCCGTTCCTTCACAGGCCCGTTCTGCGGCAAATCCCTGGCAAGACGCTCAGCAAGCGTCTTACCAACAAGGGCATGGACCTCGTTGTTGGGGTGATGATCCGTGGGGTGTACCCAAAGATCGGCAGCCTGTTTACCTGTGAGCAGCGGGAACAGGTCGATGAACGTGGCATGAGTCCCAGCGAGGGTCTTTTTGATGTGCTCGTGGACATCCTTGAACGGGTAGTTCTCGTTCAATTCGTAAAGTTCGGGGAAGAGTACCACATAGCAAGGAATCTGATCTTGTTGGCAAGTCTCAACGATTGCCAGCAGCGCTGCCCGATTGGTTTTCCAGGATGGGTTCGTGTCGGTGTAAAGCGAGCGATAGTGAGCGACCATCCCATCGGTTTGCTGGCGTTGGACACGAAATTTCCAAACCAGCTGAGTGATGTTAGATCGATACCACAAGCGGTCCGGTGGTCCGGTGCCAGGCAAACGGCCCGCTGGTCTGGTGCCAAAACGACCCTGTTCGACCGCTAATTGTCGCCGTAGCGGTCGACCGCTTACCGGGTCCGGAGTAAAGATGGGTGGCTCGGCGTCGTTGAGAACAAATCCCAGGATCACGGCATCCGGGTCGGTCTTCATTGCCCAGCGTTGTAGTACGTGAAAAGACTGGACTGTGTTGTATCCGCCAACACCATAATTGGCTGCTTCCACGATTCGATCCGGCCATCGTTTTTGTAAATTGGCGGCCGTCACTTGGGCGAACGTGTCCTGATCGTGCACCCCTTCACCGAAGGTAAAGGAATCACCGAGGAAGGCCAGTCGAATGGCCTGGTCCCGTTTGGGGATCAGGATTTCATTGCCCTGCGGGTCAAGGTCGAACGGAAAGGGGCGACCCCGGAACCCGATGGCATTGGTAAGGTGAGAGACTTCGTTTTGCGGTCCGAAATAACCCCGCGGATCGCCATCGTATTGAAAGCGAATGCTGGAGGATGGTTTGTTGAGGTAACCAATTGTATTGAAATCAATATGTTCCCCAAACATGAATTGGGGCGGCGATGTGTGTGGCTCATAAAACCGTGGTTGCCCGCTGATCTTGAGGGCGATTTCTGCCACGAGTAAACCAGCCACTAAACCGCCCAGGATTAGCAGTAGCCGCGTGCGCAGTTGCTTAGCAGGCGTCGCCGGAGATGGTTGTTCAGGTTTCATGGCCGCTGGTTCGTAGAATCGGTGACATGTTTTTGCAGCAGATCAGCAATCAGTTCTCCAATGTGCTGGTTGCCCAGAGCCGTGGCATGTCCCAAGTCCAGGTAGAGGGCATCGCTACCATGCTCGTCTACCAGCTTGTGAAATTCAGGAACCAGGTCGACAGCGTGTTGCTCGGCAAAAGCGATCATTTCTTGTTGCCATTCTGTGCGTCCGTCGCGCGATTCCTCGATTTGCCGGAGGAAGGGCCAAATCACGATTACCATTTGGCTGTCGGCTGCTACGATCGAATCGTGAAGT
>JAYGDG010000854.1:0-7773 GCA_046583015.1 Pirellulaceae bacterium
AGGGTGCTGGCCGTGATGAGATTTCCGCGTCCCGGGCCACGGAATCGAATGCACCCCTTCATGATTGGTTTCTCGCGTGTGTCCATTACGGTACAGCCGGAGATATTGATGTGATCAGACTTATTGACGTCGATTCCGTAAGGAGCAGGATCCAACATTTGGCAGCCTTGCACGCTGATGCGGGCACATTGTTCCAGTTCCAGTAGCGAGGCCTGCGAGACCTGTCCCTCGGCCGCTTCATCCCGAATGGTGCAACCATGTAGTACGCAGTCGGTCGAATTGACAAGCCGAATTCCTGTTCCCATGGTTGGTGTATGTCGGCGGAAACTGTTCCCACCGACATTGATTTGCCGACAGTTTTCCAGCAACAGGTTGCGGTTGCTGCAGGAGTAAATGCAATTGCCGCTGAGGACTACGCCGTAACAGCCGACCAGGTGAACATTGTTTTCCTGGCTGCCGATGATGTTACCACTAATGGCCCACAAGCCGGGTGGCCGATCGTGACTGCCCATTTCGCGGATAAAAATATTTGATCCTCCCGGAGAGGATGTTGCCTGGATGGTGTTGGAGGCGATCGTGATCTCGTTCACGCTGGCCTTTTCGGCGCTGGTGTCGATGTAAATTTCGGCGGTTGGCTCAGGATCGGCGCCGTGGGCACGATGGTTGTTGTATTCAATATCATTACCGGTAATCTGCAGGTTGCGAACTTCACTCTGCTCAATGCGAATGCCACCTAGCCGGTTGTAACTGATATGATTGCTGGCGATGTTGATCTGGTGCAGGTTAACTTGATCCAGAAAAACTCCCACCCCCGTGTTGTTGTAGAGATGGCAGTGGCTGATGAGGACATTGCGATTTCGTTGAAACAGTCGGATACCATTCCGTACTTGGTGAATCAGCACGCCCTCAAAAACCGATTGCATGGTCTGGATCAACTCGATTCCGTCCGCTTCCGGATGCGCTCCCTGGATCTCAATATTCTGGATGGTGGGAAGCCGTTGGGAGGTCCAAATTTCTGGTTTGACCGTACCGGGGTCTCCCGTGCCCCCGTGTGAGCCGACCAGTCGCAAGGCAGGTCCAGGTCCTTCCATCAGGATCTTGGCCGTGCCACTAGATCCTTCGATGCCGATGGGGCCGCGTTGAGTCAGGTCGATCTGGATTGATTTGCTGATTCGATACTGGCCGGGTGGAAAGCGCAGTAAGCCGTCGCCGTCGTTAACTGCATGCTGAATGGCAGCCGTATCGTCGGTCTTGCCGTCTCCGGCGGCTCCGAAGGTGCGAACACTGCTCATCGTTACGTACTCCGATCGTCAGCGGCTGTTATGAGCTGGCACTTGATGGTCTACAAGTCGAGCGTATCGAGTCCGTCGATCAGTTCATCGAGCTGATCTGGCTGGGTTGCCGTCGTCTCGCTTTGTCGCCTGGCCAGGATAGGTGTTTCTTCCACGGGACTTCGCCCGGCTAGAACCAGCTGTTCATCCCGCTCTTGGGCGGCCATGTCCGCTGCATCGGGTTGCCCAAAGAGCAGTGACAAGTCAATTTTGAAACCCTCGTTGTTAGCAGGGGCACCGGCAATTGCGGGTGTTTTGTGCTGGGGGAACACAATGGCATTTTCTGGACAGACACGACTGCAAGCGGGGCAGCCCTTGCGGCAATTATCGGGCTGTTCGACAAGGATCGTTTCTGCCTTATCGACTCCGTAGACACCGAACAGGCAAAAGTCGATACATTCCATACAATTCGTGCAGCGACCGAAGTCGATGACCGGATACCAGCGACGGCCGGCCGCTTCTTCGATCCGTACCGTGTTCGGTTTGTTGCCGTTTGGTCCCAGCGCGGTATCGTTTTGCGGTTGCTGGTAACGCGCCTGTTGTTGCTCGCTGGGCTCCCCCTGGATCCACTGGTCCAGGTTCTGATCGGACAATTCGCTGGCGATGCGTTCTGCTTCGGCAACGAAGTCGACGGCCGTATCGGCAACGCGTAAATCGAGGCAATAGATCGTCCGATCGCTGAGCGGTCGCTGATCGATGACGCGTGACACCTCGTCTGCTTCATCGTTGTCATCCGGAGCGGAATCTTCTTCGTCATCCGGATCGTCCGATTGGAGCTGGACTTCGCCCAGCTTACCGTGGATTCCGTTGCGATCCAGGATCCAGTGGGTGGAGCGCTGGTAGAGCCACGAGAAGACGAGCATGTCGCCGGTGACCTGCTGCAGGGCAGTCATACTTTCACTCTTGGCAGACAGATCATAGAGGTTGGGTATGACCACAACGTCGAATGCTGCCAGTTTTCCCAACTCGCTAACGATCGCTTCTTCCAGTTTTCGCTTGACTGGGTTCTTGCTCTGACCGAGAGAAACAAAGACTGGGATCATGGTAATGACTACTTAAGGCAGGCAGAGTAAGTTGCTTCCCTGGGAGCTAATCGTTCAGCTGGCCCTTGATGGTTTGCTGAGTAATTTTCCAGACGCCATCGAGGTGTTCAATGTACTCTGCCGGTGTCAGCAATGGTAGCTCTGGATCGGCCGGTTCCACTTCAAACAGCCAGCCATCACCGTATTTGTCGGTGTTGATCGCAGAGGGATCGGCCAGCAGTTTTTCGTTAAACTCAGTCAACTGGCCAGAAATCGCTGCATACAACGAACTTTCCGCTTTCTTACTTTCGATGGATCCAATCTCTTGCCGCTCTTTAAGAGCTGCCGGTGCCGAGATGGTCCAGTCAAGAAAATAGACATCTTGCAGCAGGCGGACCGCGTAGGCACCAAAACCAAAGCGGAACCGTCCGGACAAGTTGCGGGCCCACATGTGATTGCGGGCATACTGGCGGTCCGTCGGGAATTGAGCTGCAAACTCGCCCATCATGAAGACCAGCGGTTCACTCATGTGTAGCGTATTCCTTGATGCTCTTCGGCAAAGAATGCAGGCAACAGGGCATCGACTCGCAAAAGCCCCTGGCGTGTCAGTTCAATACGAGATTCGGTGTGCGATAGGAGTCCATCTTCTGCGTATTGTGCCCAAACCGTTGACCATTGCTGGAGAATATTCGTGGAGAACTTCTGCTCAAAATAGCTGACGTCCAGGTAGCCACGTTTTAGCTGCAAGATCATTTCGCGGATTAACAACTGGTCCTCGCTGGGACGCAGCGCGCGGCCTAGCGGCAGGCGGTTTTCTTCCAGCAGCGCACCGATGTAGTCTTTCCATTCCGGCAGGTTCTGGTAATGGACTCCCGAGATGTGACCAAAGCTGGCGATCCCCGTGGCTAACAGGTCTGAGCCTTTCCAGAGATTGTCCCGGTAACTGAAGTTCACCTGTGAAGGATCCTTGATCATCGTGTAGCCGCTGGAAACGTGATAGCCGGCAGAGGCCAGTTCAGTGAAGGCGTAGTCGACCCATTCGCGCTTGGTGGGCCAGTCTGCTACCTCGATTTCAACCTGGTTGCCGAGAATGTCCGAGGAATAAACCGTGTTGTAGGGCAATTCCATCTGGTAAATGGTCACGCTCTCAGGTGACAACTCGATCGTTCGACGGATATTCATTTTCCAGTTTTCCCACGATTCTCCCACCATCCCGGAGATGAGGTCGATGTTGACGTTGGGAAAGTCTGCTTCTTGAATCCAGTCCCAGCAGTTGTAGATTTCAGCCGACAAGTGGGCTCGTCCGTTCTCCTTGAGGATGTCGTCGGCAAAGTTCTCGATGCCCAGGCTGAGCCGGGTAATGCCGAGTTCCTTGAGCGTTTTCACTTTGGTTTCCGAAAGTGTGCCAGGTTCACATTCAAAAGTGACTTCTTCTGCCTGGTCCCAGTTGATGTTGGCACGCAGCCGGTCGACCAGGGAGGTCAATTGCTTGGCGCTCAGGAAAGAAGGTGTGCCACCCCCGAAATAGACAAAACGAAAGGGCCGCTCGCCCATCACCGGTAATTGACTGACTAACTCGATCTCCCGTGAAAGGGCCGAGACGTAGGTTTCGATATCGTCTGCCGTGTTGTCGGTGAAAACTTTGAAGTAACAGAACTTACAGCGTTTGCGACAGAAAGGGATGTGCAGGTACAGTCCCAGCGGCACATCCTGTGGCGGTGCCTCGATGGCCGCAGTCACTTCCCCTAAATGATCAGCTGACCAAAGTGAGAAGGGCGGATAATTCGAGATGAAATAACTGCCAACTTCTGTTTCTGTAGAATCGCTGGTCATGATGCCTTAACTCACTTCGCCCCAAGATGGCTGCTGCGTTTCACTTAGAAGCGGATTTCTTGAAACAGTAGACGGTTCCCTCGTCGCTGGCAATGACCAGGCACCCGGCTGCCACTGCAGGAGACCCACTGAATCCGTCTCCTGTTTCGTACTGCCAGGTTTCTTTTCCTGTTTTCAAGTTGATTGCGTAGATACGTCCATCGGAACTGCCGACAAAGGCCTGTTGACCGACAATGACGGGAGAGGAATCGATACGTGCCCGTGTGACAAACTGCCACAGTCCTTTACCAGTTTTCGGGTCGAGAGCTTGTACCCGTTTATTGCGACTGCCGACCACCACGCACTCGGGAGTGACCGCTGCGGAACTGCGAAATGGTTGCCCACGGTCGCTGTCCTGGTAGGTCCAGCTGACCTTGGCCTCCTTCCAATTGATAGCAAAGAAGACTCCCCCCTCGGTTCCAAAGTAGACATGATTGCCCATGACTGCCGGGGTGACACCGGTAGGGCCGTCAAGCTCGACCTGGTCAATCAGCTTTCCTTCCGTCAAGTCGATGATATGTAATTTGCCATCACAACCGGCGACAAAAGCACGGTCTTCGACCACGGTGGGGGTACAGCGGATCTGATCCTCAATGGCATGCTTCCAAACCAGCTTGCCACTTTTTGCGTTCAAACAATAAAGCGTTGCATCCTGGGAACCGATTAGCACGCGGTCTTTGTGGAAGTTGGCACTGGAGTCAATTTCGGCTTCCGCTTCGAAAACCCAGAGTTGCTTTCCATTGCTGGCGTCGACGCAGTAGAAACGACCGTCAATGTCACCCAGGTAGATCTTGCCAGCTCGAACAGCCGGCGAAGCAATGAAGCCGCTGTCGGTGGCAAACTCCCAACGTTTCTTGCCCGTGGAAAGGTCCAAGGCAAACAACTTTCCATCCAGGTCGCCAATGTAGACCACGTTGTCTACGATCGCGGCCGTTGCCTCAAAGGCACCATTCTTAACACTGAACTTCCAGGCGATCTTGAGCGGTGGGGTGAGCGGATCCTTGGAAACTCCTTGGGCCAGTGCATTGCCGCGAAACAAGAACCAGTTTTGCGATGGCTGCGATTCTTGATCCGCAGCGGTGACCAGCAGCCCGACCAGTGGTGCAATCAATAGCGTGAGTGCCAGTGTGCCGGATCGAAGTTTTTGCTTTGCCATGTGCACAACCAGGATTCCTGTTGAAAATTTACCCTGCGGCAGTTCTGCGAAGGCAGCATCTCAACCAAGTAAGCGTTTTCTTCACTCGTTCAGTAGCGTACGTTCATTCTATCAGAATGCTTGTTCGTAAATGGTCGTTAATTCCTCTGATCCAACTTTACGAGGGTTAAACTGAGCTGTCCATTGTTCGGCTGCCTGCTGAGCTAGTTTTGCCAGGTTTTCCCGCGGTATATCACATTGGGAAAGCGAGGTAGGAAGCTCCGCTTGCGCGACCAGCTGCTGGACGAAGTCGGCCAGTTGGTCTGAAGTTTCCTCCGGCGCGACTCCCTCGGTCCTCGTGAGTTCCTGATACCAGGAGCCGACTTGCTGGCCGTTGTAACGAATCACGTGCGGCAGCAGGATGCCGATCGCCTGGCCATGGATCATGTCGAATTCGGCGGTCAGCGGATTGGCCAGGGCATGGGCTGCGCCCAGCATCGAGTTCTCTATCGCCAAGCCGGCCAGACAGGCGCCGATTTGCATCCCCGAACGGGCTTGTAGGTCGCTGGGATTATCAAGCACTTGGGGCAGGTGGGTCGAGAGCAGTCGCCAGGCCTCGCGACTGTAGGCTAACGAAATATGAGTTCGTTTGGTGGTCACGAAGGTTTCCAGGGCATGGGAGAGAGCGTCGATTCCTGTCAGCGCGGTCACCCGTGGTGGCTGGGTGAGGGTCAGGGTGGGGTCGAGCAGGGCAATCGTGCAACGGGCTTTCTTGTCACCGCAAGCCATCTTGACGTGGCTATCGGCATCCGAGATCAGGGCGAAGGACTGCGTTTCACTGCCAGTTCCAGCGGTGGTGGGAATCGCGATCATCGGCAACATCGGTTTGCTGGCTTTGCCGATCCCCCAGTAGTCTTTTATCTGCCCGCCGTTGGTGTAGAGGAAGTTAATTCCCTTGGCACAATCCATCGAGCTGCCACCACCGAGTCCGATGAGCAGGTTCGGCTGGTAGTCTTGGGCCAGTTGTTGGCCAGCGGTCACGTCGGCCGTGGTGGGGTTTTCCCGGACGTCACCAAAGACCTGTACCTCCAGGGAAGCGTTTTGCAGTGCTTGAACGGCTCGCTCGGTATGCCCGGCCTCGATGACTCCCGGATCGCTAATCAGCAGGATGCGGGATCCCCCAGACTCCGCCGCTAACGTGCCCAGCGTATCAACTTGATCCGGGCCGAAAACAATCCGTGTCGGAGAATGGTAATCAAACGGAATCATAAGGGGGCCGGGCAGTGGGTCGGGGATAGTGGGTCGGGGATGATGTGGGCTAGCGTTGTTCCTGAGGCTTGTCCCGCTAGAGTGCTGCCATTTGTTCGTCTGGAACCTGGTAGGCACGGGAGCGATACAAGAAGTCGATAATGCTGCCTTCGTGTGGCTGCAACCAATTGAGCTTACTGGTCGGAATCGGACCCACATTCAGTCGGTCAATAAAAGTGGCATCGCTGAGCCCTTGGATTAACTGCCTGTCAGCGGTAATCCCTGAGCAGACCAGGGTGGGACCGATTTTCGCCAGCATCTGGTCTTGGGGGCACTCCACCACGGTCGAGAAGGGGAACATGTATTCTTTCTTGGCGATGGCATTTTCCGGCGAAGAGCAGTGAACGATCATGGGCCGCAAGTAAGCACACCGTTCCTGTTCTACCAGGCGATTGCCATGTTCGGCCGTCATGTCGGTGACGCCGTCTTCTTTAAGATCTTCTTCAATCATGCCCCAAACCGCAGCAGCCATGCCGGGCACGGTGAAGGCTGCCAGGCCTGCTTCCGGATCTTCTGGGGGTTTGACTTCCATGGGGCCCAGGCGTTCTGCCAGTGCCTGGGCGATTTCACGTGTATGGCGTGAAGCCCAGATTCCGGAACAGTTGATGCAGCCACGGCCACTGTTGATATAAATGCTCTCGGCCATCAGGTCGATGTACTGTTCCCAGTCATCTACAACATCGTCCCCGAGCAGGATCTTTGAGAATCCGGGGCCGTGGGCCTGCACGCGGGGGTTTCCTTTGTACTGGTCGACGGTGGCGGTGCCACCAAAGATCATGGCGCGGTCGCAGGCTGCCAGCACGGCTGCCCCAGCTTCCGGACCGCCCGGGTAGAGGGAGACGACTTCCGGTGGAATCCCGGCTTCACTGTAAGCAGCAAACATGCGGTAAGGTGTCCACGGTTCCTGTGGCCCTGGCTTTAGTACGAGGCCGAATTGCAAGGGGATAACAGGCAACCACAAGGTGTGGACGCCGGGTGAATTGGAGGGCAGGACTGCGCCGAGTGCAGAAGCCTGCGCCTGGTAACTGATCACCACTCCGCGGTCTTCAATTCCATAGCCACGAGTCAGGATATCCAGGTCCAGGCCCCGGGTGAGGGCATCGAG
>JAYGDG010000004.1:0-1887 GCA_046583015.1 Pirellulaceae bacterium
AACCAGTACACCTGATTGGTATAGAATCAGATCGGGCGCTGATTTTGCCCAGTCGGAAGTCGGTTGAATCCATTTTTCACGGCCCGTTTCCAGGTCGAAACAAACGAAGAAAGAACCTTTCCCACGGCGACTGCCATCAACATGTGCAAAGATACTGTTGTCAGCAATGATGAACTGGTTCTTGTTTTTTAGCTTGATTTCCAGTTCCCACTCGATGGCCCCACTCTTCTTATCCATGCAGATCAAGCCATCATCACTGCCAACAAACAGGAAGTTCTCGTGAACCATGAGCCCGTGCACTTTAATCGCGCGAGGTGGTTGGAAGCCTGTAACCGCTTCCCCGGTATCAGCATCGAGCGCCGACAGAGTCCCCCGCTGGTCAGCGGTAAAAAATATATCGCGATCAGCCACCAGGTATTTTGATGGTGCCTCTCGTTTCCATAAAGGCAAGCCATTAAAAGCGTCTCGTACGATCAGAGAATCTTGTTTCGTGGCCTTTCCGGAGTTGTTCACCTCGTCCTGAAAGACGTAGATGAGCCGTTTTTCGGAGACCACGACGGTCGGTACTGCCTGCTTGCGATGACCGGTTGGCCATTGGGGACCAGCCATCCACTGGACGCCGCTGGGAACTTGAATCACTTGATCCTGGGAGACGGGATTGCCGTTGGGACCGTGTCGAAAATGAGTCCAAGTGTCTATGTTCTTGGGGCGAGGCTTTTCCAGCCGGGCCCAAATCCCGTTACGCTCGACGATGCGAACGCTCGCAAGCTTGGCCGTCTCCAGGATTCCTTTCATTTCTTTAACCGAAAGGGGAGGTTGTCCACTGGTAGCAGATTCACCGATCCAGGCGACTCCCTGGGGTGCCAGTACACGTAAGACTTCTGTGAGCGTTAACCCTTGTTCTAGCACGTCACGGAGTTGGTCGATGACTACCAGGTTGACCAGGTTGTCGGAGTGAGGCAACTTGCTGGCAGCCGCTTTTTCTACCGAGACCATCCCGTAAAGGTTCTTGCTGCGAATGTGAGTTCGCGCTCTCTTGAGGACGTCCGCATCAGCTGTGAAACCGTTGACTAGATTCCGACCTCCCGCTGACAGGGCGGTGGTTAGTTTGCCATCACGAATACCAAGATGGACACACAGTGCAGATCGCTGGGGAACATCTTGCAGGATCCAGGCAGCCAGGTCTTTATCTTCTTGAGCTGCTGCCGGGCAAGTTGCGACAACGATGGCCGCAAAGATGGCAAGAATGACGGAGATTTGTCGGCTGGATTGCATGGAGCAGTGATATGCGCAGGAAGCTTTGTCCGGTTTGGCGATTGTTTTGATAGCAAAGTAACCTTGCTGGACCTTAACAGTGGCTACAGGCTACATTAGCCTAATGGACGACAACATTAAAATCCAGCGATCTTACTCAACTGGATATGCCTCCACAAGGATTGGCAGGCCCCGATGATTGCCCGCTGTAATTCGTGTTTTTACCTCCGTTGCTGCTGGGGAGTGCTGGTGGTCGTTTGCTCCGTCGGATCGCTTTTTGGCCGGCAGCCGGGCCAGTCGGTAGCAGCAGAGAAAGAACCAGCCAGAACAGTCTTGGCTCTGAAAAGAGGTGAGATTCTCACTCGCCAGTATGATTTCCAGCAGGCCGGCAAGAAGATGGATTACGTGTTGTACGTTCCCCGCTCTTTCGAGGCGAAAAAGAAGACGCCCCTGGTGGTGGCCTTGCACGGGTTACTCAGCACACCCGGCCAGATCATGCGCTATCCGGGACTGACCCGACTGGCAGAAAAACACGGCTTTATCGTGGTCGCCCCGTGGGGATACAACAACCGCGGATGGTATGGGAGCTTAGGTCAGAAATCTCGCGATATGCAACCGGACAACCTGGGCGAG
>JAYGDG010000140.1:0-4436 GCA_046583015.1 Pirellulaceae bacterium
TACCAAGTCGAGCCCTATCACTTGTCAAAATACAACTGGTGAGTTGTCGATGCCTGGGTCTCTGCTGGTCTATCTCAGCAGCCCGTCTTACCTATACTCCGCTGAGCACCTTGCTCTGCTGACTTAGTTGATGCTCCTGGAAACGTCAGGATTTTCTTCATTTTCTTGATTTTGTTTGGACCTGCACGCCAGGTCTCTCCGTCTAACTCCTAATCAGCACTTTAAAAGCAAGGCGACGCAGTAAAACACCCGTAACAGTCATGTCAGGTTTTACAAAGACGTTACAAGCCGTTGCAGGTGACACAGTTACAATCCGGCAACGGGGATGTGACTAAACCCACAACCAGCTCTCTTAAAGAAGGCGACTTAACAATGAAACACCTACTTAATCGCAGCTTCTGTTTACTCCTGACTGGCATTTTGACCGTGGCCTCCATTAGCCATGCTGAAGAGCAAGCTGAGAAGACTGTCAAGAAAAAGCCAATGGTACAGATCGCCATCCTGCTGGACAATTCCGGCAGCATGCAGGGTTTAATCAACCAGGCGAGGGCTGAATTATGGAAGGTTGTTAACGAATTTGTGACGGCCAGGCTCGACGGCCAGCATCCCGACCTGCAAGTGGCCGTCTATCACTATGGCAACCCACCGGCCACGCAGCTGGTCGCCTTGACGGACGACTTGGATCGCGTTTCCGAGGCGCTATTTGGGATCCCGGTTTCCGGTGGAAGCGAGTATTGTGGCCAGGTGATCCAGTTGGCCACGCAGCAATTGAAGTGGAGCGACTCGCATCGTGACCTCAAGCTGATTTTCATTGCGGGTAACGAGCCCTTCACGCAGGGGCCGGTCGATTATCGTCAGGCCTGTAAGGCAGCCATCGCCAAGGGTATTACGATCAACACCATACACTGCGGTAAAGGCATCCCCACTGGATGGCTCAACGGTGCTTTGCTGACCGACGGCAAGTCGATGAACATCAATCATACAGCGGCTGTTGTTCACGTCGCTGCACCCCAAGACAAGGAAATTTCCAAGTTGGGTATTGAGCTAAACAAGACCTACATCGCTTTTGGAAAAAAGGGGGCGTCGGGCTTGCTCAGGCAATCGCTCCAGGACAAAAACGCAGGCAACTCGTCAATCGCCACCGCGCAGCAGCGCGCGGTAACTAAGGCAAACGCGTTTTATCGCAATTCGACATGGGATTTGTGCGATGCGTGCAAAGAAGGAAAAGTTGACCTGGCGAAAATCAAGACCGAAGATTTGCCTGAAATCATGCAGAAAATGACGCTCAAGCAACGTATCGCTTACGTGAAGACAAAGCAGGCGGAACGCCTTTCTGTCCAGAAGAAAATCAACGAACTTAACGCGGTACGACTCAAGTATGTGGCCGCCAAGCAAAAGGAACTTGCCGAGAAGACGGGCCAAGAAACGCTTGACACAGCGCTCATCGGCGCGATCAGGGAACAGGCGACCAAGAAGAAGTTTTCCTTTGAAAAGTAGTAGTGTAGTCCGTTAGGCTGAGTCTGCCGTTTTGAAACGGGAAAGACGTGATGTCGGTTTCAAGTTCGGCTGTAAGATTACCTGGAGATTTGGAGACTTCCCCATGAAACGTCAGCTGCTAATCTGCCTGTTGTTCTTCGCCTCGACCAGCGCAGCCTACGCGAACGGCCTGCTGATCCCGGTGGAACCGGATTTACCGCCGCTGGCGATGTTGAACCATCACGTCGACGTCAATATCGAGGATCAGCTGGCTGTGACACGAGTCCAACAGACGTTCCGCAATCACACGGATCGGAAGTTGGAGGCAAATTACGTTTTCCCGGTGCCAGCTGGCGCCAGCGTGAGAAACTTCACCATGTGGGTGAACGGCCGGCCCATGAAAGGGGAGCTACTCAAGGCGAACAAGGCCAGGCAGATCTATACCAGTATCGTCCGTCAAACCAAGAACCCGGCCCTGCTGGATTATATTGGCTCAGATTTATTGAGCTTGAAAATTTACCCGATCCCACCCAAGGGCGATCAGAAAGTAGAAATCAGCTTTACCACGGTTGCCAAGAAAGACCATGATTTAGTCGAGTATGTTTATCCTCTCAAGACCGATCGTATGGCAGCCGCCACGCTGGAGGAATTTCGCCTCACACTGACACTGAAGTCACAGCAGCCAATCGGTAATCTCTACAGTCCGACGCATCAAGTCACGGTCACACGTCAGGACGACCACCAAGCGGTCGTCCAGTTCGAGCAGTACGGATCCCAACTCGATCGTGACTTTCAACTTTTCTATACGCACAGCGGACGTGACATCGGGCTTACCGCCCTGGAACATCGGCCGCTGAGCAGCGAAGACGGTTACGTCGTTCTATTGCTGTCGCCGCGACCCGAGTTGGATCAAAAAGTGCCGCGTGACGTCGTTTTCGTGCTAGACAAGTCCGGCAGCATGATGCAGGAGAACAAAATGGAGCAAGCGAAGCTGGCCCTCCGGCATTGCCTGGGAGAATTATCTCCCCAAGACCGCTTTGGCCTGATCGATTTCGCCACCACGGTGAATCGTTTTCGCGATGAACTGCTACCCGCCAGCGAGGAGCACATCAAGCGTGCCAAGGGCTGGGTGGCTGACCAGTATGCCGGCGGTGGAACCGCCATTCACGAAGCCTTGTCAGCCGCCTTGGCAATGCGCCCCGATGACTCCGACCGCATGTTCACGGTGCTATTCCTCACGGACGGCCAGCCGACCATCGGCGAAACCGACACGGACAAGATCCTAGCCAACATCAAGACCAAGAACACCAGCAACACGCGGATTTTCACCCTGGGAGTCGGCGACAATCTCAATGCCGTCTTCATGGATCAACTCGCTGAGCAAACCCGAGCCCTCAGCCGCTATATTCGGCCAGGCGAAAATCTCGTCACGAATGTTGCCAGCTTCTTTAACAAGATCAATAACCCGGTCCTGGCCAACCTGAAACTATCCACCGGCAAGGGCGTACGGCTGACGGAAGTCTATCCGCCACAATTGCCAGACCTGTTTCACGGGGATCAACTGGTCGTATTGGCCCGTTACCAGGGTTCAGGACACGTCGCCATCATGCTCGATGGCAAGATTGGCAAGCAGGAACAGAAACTGGTCTACGAACTGGAATTCAAGGCTCAAACCGCCGACAAGCCGTTTGTCGAGGAGTTGTGGGCACGTCGCAAAGTCGGCTACCTGCTGGACCAGATTCGCATTAACGGTGAGAAGCAGGAACTTGTTGATGAAGTCGTTCGCTTGGCTAAGAACCATGGTATCACGACACCGTATACCAGCTACTTGATCATGCCAGACGTAGCGGTGGAAGTTGCTTCCACCGGCAGCGGGCCAGCTGGGCGCGTCAGCCGTAAGTACTACATGGCTCCTGCCGCCCTGGCTCCCCGCCGAGAAGGGGACGAACAGTCAAAGCTGGTCGACTTCGCCAAACGCGCGCAAAATGAAGCAGGGCAGTTAGCGGGCAATCGCGGCCGCTTCCAGGATCAGAAGTTTGATCGGCTGGTAAGATCGAAAAAGCCTGCGGAAAGCCGGGCAGGCAAGGACGCTCGCGAACGGATCGTGGCGGCCCAGCAACTCAAGGGTGCCTTGGACACGGCACGGGGCAATTACCAGAACGGACTGTTGCGTCGCAATCAAGTCAATAAATTGGGTGTGGATCTGGCCGTCTGGTCGCAGCAGCTGAAATGTCAGAGCCAAGTCCGGACAACCGCCGTCTGCAACGTTGCCAGTCGCAACTGCATGGAGATCGGTGGCGTCTGGATTGATGCAGCCTTCACAACAAGCACACCAACCGTGACAGTGAAAGCGCAAAGCGACGCCTACTTCCAGATCCTGCAGCGTCAGCCCCAAATGAAGGATGTGTTCCGGCTTGGAAATCACGTCGTCTGGATCACTCCCAACGGTACTGGACTGGTGATCGACACGACCGATGGAGCCGATCAAATGACCGATCGCGAGATTGATGCATTGTTTGCAGCGAAGTGATTCAAAACAGTCACGTAACCTTTTGCTTACGAAAGTGTAAAGTTAAACCGATACCATTAATTTTTTTCACCTGGGCGAGTGAAACAAGCTGGCCCGGCAAGACAAAACCGGAGGTAAATCCATGAAGAGGTCACCATTACGATTATCAGCGGTACTGGCATTGGCCCTGGCAGCCACTGTCACCGGTTTCCAGCAGCGACCCGTCCTGGCCGAAGAGGTCTGTGGCGACTACGGCACCTCGGTGATCTTCGCCGATTCACCGGCAGCAGCGGCCCGGAAGGCTCTCAAGGAAGAAAAACTGGTCTTCGTCCTGCACGTGTCCGGTCTCTTTGAAGACTCCGGCCTGACGTGAAACAACGCCGAGGCGCTCCGTGTGAACGCCCTAGCTAACCCGGAATTCGGCAAGTACCTGAACGAGCATTTCGTTTCC
>JAYGDG010000188.1:0-5277 GCA_046583015.1 Pirellulaceae bacterium
GTCGCCGTCAAGATTGCCAAGGAGTACTTGCAGCATCCGTCACTGTTGCCGGCGTCCTAATACCAGCTGACTTAACGCGTTGGTTCGGTAAAGTTGGGGTTGGCATGGGACCTGGCAGTTTGTTTCGCTTGCTTAGCGAGATCAGCGGTGAAAAGAAGAATAAAGTAGCTAACCGCGTGCAATGGTCTCATGGATCGCATAAATTGGTCACGTTCTAAGTAAGACGATGATCGGGGAGGGTTAATGATGAGCAGGCGATCAAGCCAGCATTTGCTATTGGTGTTAACGGCGCTGTTGTGGGGTCCAACGGTCCAGGCGGAAGACAAGGGACCCGTGAAGATCTTGTTGATTGCTACCAAGACGGATCATCCCTGGGGATCACACATGTACATGTTTGATTCGCAGATCCTGGCCAGTTGTCTCAACCAGACGCCTGGTGTGGAGGCAACGGTCAGTTTGGACTGGCCCAAGAATCCCAAGATGCTCGCTGGGGTCAAGTCGATTGTCTGTTTCTCCCGGCCTGGTGGTGAGATGGTTTTGGATTCTGGCCGGCGACCGCAATTCGAGAAACTAATGAAGGAGGGGGTGGGTTACGTAGCAATCCATTGGGCAACCGGGATTGGCTACAGTAAGTTTGCTGAGGATCCGGCGATACGCGAGGCCTACAAGAATATCCTCGGTGGCTGGTTTCGTCGTCCGCCCTGTGGCGTGAAGGTGGATCAATCACGCCTGGTTCAAGTGGACAAGAAGCATCCCATCTGTCGGGGCTGGCAGGATTACGACTTGCGCGACGAGTTTTACCTGGACCTGGTTTTTCACGAGAAAGCAAAACCGTTGATTCGAGCCAAAATCGATGACAAGCAGCAAGTCGTTGCCTGGGGATTTAACCGCCCGGGTTCCAGGGATGGTCGCTCCTTTGGGACCACCATGGGGCATTTTCACAGTAACTTTCTGTTGCCATCCCATCGCCGGTTCATGGTGAATGCTATTCTCTGGACGGCGCATGTCGACATTCCGGCCGGCGGTGCACCGGTGGAAGTAAAGGCCAAGGACTTGAAATTACCGCCGATGCCCGTTGAAAAGGAATCCAAATAAGGAAGGTGCAGCGATGGTGAACAGGGTTGATCGCCGGAAGTTCTTGGGAGGAGCAGTTAGTGCTGCGACTGGGATGTCACTGGTTTCGACCAGCCAACAACTCGGTGCCGGACAGCAGGTTGCTCCAACATCCAAAGGGCCTGTGATTGACACCCACATGCATGTCTGGTCAGGAGATATCAAGCGCTGGCCGTTTGACCATCCCTACAGTCCCGACTTCAAGTCAAAAACGACGGCTGCTACTGGCGAAATCCTCATCGAGGAGATGGATCGTTTTGGCGTCACGCACTGCATCCTGGTGCAGACGATTTTCCACGGCTGGGATAATACCTATACGGCTTACTGCCTGAAAAAATATCCTGGCCGCTTTAAGGCCCATGGCTTGATTGATCCGACCGATCCGCAAGTTGCCGAGAAGCTCGAGTTCTGGATGAAAGAGCACCAGTTTTCCGGTATGCGGTTTAGCCCCATTTATTACGTGAAAGGAAACCACGGTGGGGATGACTGGCTGACGTCAGCTGCGCATCAGCGGGTCTGGAAAAAGGCTGGTGACCTGGGAGCCGTCTTCAATTTCTTTATCCACACGGATCAACTGCCGCGACTGGAGACAATGATCCAGCGATATCCCCAAGTCTCGACGGTGATTGACCACATGAGCCAGATCGACTTGGGAGTCGATGATCCCTTGCCGGCCCTAAAAAAACTGCTTGCGCTAGCCCGTTATCCGAATGTGGCAGTCAAGATTTCAGACCTGACGTCGGTTTCCAAGTCTGGTAAGTATCCGTTTCCTGATGCCTACCCCTGGGTGAAACGGGTTTACGATGCGTTTGGCCCGGATCGTTTGTTGTGGGGCACTGGTTACCCGGGTGCCGTACGAGCGGATTTTCAGCGACCGACCGTGAAAAAGGAATTGGAGTTGATTCGTCAGCACGTGCCATTCTTTACTCCCCAGGATCGGGCTAAGATACTCGGTCTCAACGCGGCCCGGATCTGGAAGATTCCTCTCGACAAGCAGCCATCCTAGTGATTGGACTGGCCTCTTTGCAGAAACAAATCGGTCATCATGCAAGCTCAGACGGTTCTCCAGGAGGTTTTTGGCCACAAGGAATTTCGCGGTCAGCAATTGGCGGTGATTGACCACGTGATGGCCGGGCGTCATGGCCTGGTGATCATGCCGACAGGCATGGGGAAATCGCTTTGTTACCAGATTCCCGTCCTGCTATTGACGGTCGCAGAGGCCAGTCCCCAGGGCAAACCACCGCTGGCCCTGGTCCTCTCGCCATTGATTGCACTGATGAAAGACCAGGTTGATGCATTGCAGGCTCGTGGCGTCGCTTGCACCTTCATTAATTCCTCGCTTTCCCGGGCGCAGCGTGAAGCCCGTTACCAGGGTGTGGGCGATGGCCAATACCAGTTGTTGTACGTAACCCCGGAGCGATTTCGCAAACCGGAGTTCCTGGAGGTGATGGCTCGGCGAGAGGTGAAGTTGTTTGCTGTCGATGAAGCGCATTGCATCAGTGAGTGGGGTCATGACTTCCGACCAGATTACACCCGGCTGGATGAGTTTCGTCAGCTCTTGGGTGAGCCAGTGGTGCTCGCGTCGACGGCCACTGCGACGCCCGAGGTGCAGCGTGACATCGTGGCTCAACTGGGATTTGAGCCGGACCAGGTGCGATTGTTTCACGAGGGAATCGACCGACCGAATCTGCGCTTAAGTGTCACCGAGGTTTGGGGTGATGATAAAAAAGTTGATCAGATTGTCCAGCTGCGTCAGGCTCAGCCAGGTAGCGCGATTGTTTATTTCACCCTCATCAAGACCTTGATGCAATTCAGCGACCGACTCAATGAGTTGCAGATGCCGCACTTGATCTATCACGGGCAGCTGGAGCGTGGAGAACGAAAAGCACTGCAAGAGCGATTTATGCAGGAGCCCGACCACTTGGTCCTGGCGACGAATGCTTTCGGTATGGGGATTGATAAAGAGGACATCCGTTTTGTGATTCATGCAGATGTTCCCGGCTCCATGGAATCGTACTACCAGGAAATTGGCCGCGCCGGCCGCGACGGTTTGGATTCCGAATGCCTGTTGCTCTACGACCAGCGGGATTTGGCAACCCAAATGGAATTTGTCCAGTGGAGCAATCCGGATCGGGAGTTTTATGAACGGGTTTACGACCTTTTGAAATATGACTGGGAACAGGTCGTCGCTTTTGGGCAGGAGTGGCTGCGCGAGAAACTGCACTTCAAACAAAAACATGATCACCGCCTGGAAACCACCCTGGCAATGCTGGAACGTTATGGTGTCATTGACCTGTCACTCCTGTCTCAACAGTGTGCCGTGATCGATGAACTTCCCGCCCGACTGCTGGACGAGTCTTACCTGGAGAGGAAGCGGCAGCGGGATCAGCAAAAGCTCTACACCCTGGTCCAATACGTGAAATGCAGCGGGGACCGCAAGGAGTTTATCCAGGGCTACTTTGGATTGTCTGGGGATTCAGCATGAATCCCCCGCAGGAGGTGCAGAGAAAAAAAGAGGGTGGATGAGGGGACTCGAACCCCCGACCCCTAGAATCACAATCTAGTGCTCTAACCGACTGAGCTACATCCACCATATTGGTTGGCCGATGTGTCTCAGTTTAGTTCTGTCAGTCGTCCTGGTCAACGCCGTCCGCCAGCGAGAAGGGAAAGGTGTCATCCAGTGATGAAGCGGAAAGTTCGACCAGGAATTGTGATAAGCGATCAACCATTAATTGCATTACCTGTTCACCTTTTTCGGCACTGGCAGCATGTGGATTTCCCGAGCCGCTATTAGTAGTTAACAAGTGCCAGGGTCGCGTAATAGAGACCCAGCCCTCGGTTAACGCTCGAAACCGAAACGGGCGAGTTTTCCCATCGTCGGCCGTTAAGGAACCATCCTCATGGCGAGCGACCAGTTCAGGAAAATAGGCCAGGGCCAGGGATGTTTCCATTTCGCCAGCATGGTCCTCCCGGTTCTCGAAGATCTCGTCGTACTGATCTCGCACCATTTGATACCAGTTGCAAAGGAATAGGTGGGCGGGAGTTTTGTCGCATAGCTCTCGCAGCAGGGGCTTCATTTCATTTCCACCGTGACTGTTGAGAAGGACAATCTTGTAAATGCCACTGTTGACCAGTGAATCGATCAGGTCACTAACAACCTGGTAGAGCGTCGAGGGATCAAGGTTCATCGCCAGTGGCATGGCGTGCATGTTGGTCTCTGTCCCGTAAGGAACCGTTGGCAGCAGGACAACCTTGCCCCCCTGCTGATGAGCCGCCTCACAAATTTTCTCTCCAATCACTGTTCCTTCCAGCGTATCAGTACTGTAGGGCAAGTGCAGATTGTGAGGCTCGGTGGCACCTAGTGGCAGCACTGCTACCTCGTAGGGTTCATCTTGAGTGGCGGCATAATTGGTCTCTGCCAGTATCCAGGGGCGCATGGGTTACTCCGTGGGGTTCAATTCGTGCTCTAAGGGTCCGATTCCAGGTTAGGCAGTCGCTGTTGCAGTCGCTGCCAGGCAGCCGGCGAGACTTTTGTCTGGTCGAGCTTCAATATCGTCAGCGCTTGCAGCTTCTCTAAGTCTCCAAGGCAGGCATCGGTAACCTGGGTCTCGGTGAGCCACAGGACTTTCAACTTGGTTAACTTCGCTAACTGTTTGACGCCGGCGTCGGTGATGGCGGTTCCAGACAGGTCGAGCTCTTCGAGGGCGGGCAATTGCGTCAATTGGGAAACTAGCTGATCCGTGATCCGTGTCCCCTCCAGGGAGAGTTTTCGCAGGCTGACCCAGCGGCCCAGTCCTGCTAGTGCCTGCTCGTCCACGCGGGTAGCAGTCAGGTCTAACCAACTCAGTTGTGTCTGGTCGCCCAGTTTTAGCAACCCGTTATTAGTTACCTGGGTATGGCCCAAAACCAGCTTTTGCAGTTGCCTGCCCGGGGCCAGCGCAGCCAGGTCGCGGTCCCGGACCATCAGCGAGTCATGGTACTGTCGATCCAGTGCCATGGTCGTTTGGGATGTCAGGGAAGGGAGCGTGGCGACCTGATCACTGCCGCGATAGATTTCCCGCAAGTAATCGATGAACGCTTTACGATAGCGGCCCGCATCGCCTGTCATGAAGAAATGGGTTAACCCGGCTGACTGACTATAGAGAGACCTGATCTCCGGGTGGT
>JAYGDG010000219.1:0-2340 GCA_046583015.1 Pirellulaceae bacterium
GCCACGGTTTCCACCGCGGAAGGAGTTTACCTGCTCGGCGGTGAGTCCTATGGAGACGTTAGAGATGCAGCCAGTGGAAAAACAACACCAACCAACCATCCAGTCGCTGACGTGCTGCTCTTGAGTTGGAATCAAACCACCAAGAAGCTGAAGATTACTGAGAACGCCTTGCCCCCGCTGCCAAGACCCTGTCAATATCATCGTGCTGCGGTCATCGATCGAGTGATCTATGTGACTGCTTCTCATACTGCCAGTCCTCAAAGTCGACAGCTCGACGTCATTTCCTTCTGGGCTCTTGACCTTAAACAGCGGTCCGGGCAACGACGTTGGAAACCGCTGGCACCTTGGCCTGGACCAGCTCGTGAGAAAATGGCACTGGCAGTACAACATGCCGCCGTTGATGGTAAATCAACTCCCTGCCTGTTCATGATTAGTGGCGCCACCTGGACCAAGGATGCCCAGGGAGAAATGGATCTGACCAAGTTTGAATTTTTCACTGACGCTTATCGCTACCATCCCGCCAGCAACCGCTGGCAAGCCATTGCCGGTTTACCCGTGCTCAAGGACAAACGCAAAATCAACTTGTCCCACTACGAGTTCAACCCGGACAAGAAAACCTGGTCCCCTTTGAAACCAGGCCAGCAAACGAAACACGATATCAATCAACTGTTCGCCGGGCAGCCCATGCCACTGGCGGCAAGTACCGCAATTGCGGCTGGATCATCGCACGTGCTGCTCTTCAGTGGCGCCACGGGACGCTATATCACCATGAACCTGTCGGAATGCCCCACCTTTCCTCGTTACGTGATGTCTTACAATACAAGCAGCAATCGCTGGAGCAGCGTTGGCCAGATGCCTGAGGCAGTCGTCACAACCAAGGCCGTTCGCTGGGGCAACATGATCGTGGTGCCCAGTGGAGAAATTCGTCCCGGTATTCGAACGCGACAGGTCCAAGGACTTCCTCTCGACTCCGTAATTACCACTTTGAAACGGTAGAATTATTTTCCCGGGCAATTTACAATTCAATTATGCCGTGTTCTGGCGGTCTATGTTTCTCTAGTTGAGGGGATCTGCAATGATGTTTTCCCGGCTGGTCATGATGACAATAGTGACACTCGCTGGCACGCTTTCAACATTTCTACAGGCAGAAGAAACTTCGCCGGAAATTACAGCAGCGTTAAAACGTGCTGGTGAAAATCGAGGTCAGATTCAAGCGGCCCTGGACCGCAGTCCCAAGGCCCAACGTGAGGGAATGCAGTTCCTGGTTACCCACATGCCTGACCAGGACCTGAAAACACTAACCGCTGAATTCCTGCTGGAGAATTTATCGCTCGCTTACCAGGCCCGCGAGGAATCGGCGTGGAAGGCCAAGATTCCCCACGAGATCTTCCTGAACAACGTACTCCCTTATGCCACTATCAACGAAAAACGCGACCGCTGGCGAAAAGACTTTCACGATCGTTTTCTTCCCGTCATTAAGGATGTCCAGTCCCCGGGCCTGGCTGCTGCCAAGCTCAATCAAAACATCTTCAAGTTGACGAACGTCAAGTATTCTACTAAGCGAGCCAAGGCAGACCAAAGTCCTTACGAATCGATGGAATCGGGCCTGGCTTCCTGCACAGGTCTGTCGGTCCTGCTGGTCGATGCCTGTCGTTCGGTGGGCATCCCGGCACGGTTTGCCGGTACCCCGTTGTGGACCAACAAGAGTGGAAACCATTCATGGGTTGAAATCTGGGACGACGGCTGGCATTTCACCGGTGCTTGTGAAGCAACCGGAAACTCGCTGGACCGTGGCTGGTTTGCTGGTCGAGCGGCAACTGCCAAACGAGACGAACTCGCGCATGCCATCTTTGCTGTCAGTTACAAGCGAACACCACAGTTCTTTCCCATGGTTTGGGCTGCCGACAATCGAAGCGTACATGCAGTGAACGTAACGGACCGTTACACCCGGAAAAAGGAACCGCTTCCTGAAGGCGTCGTGATCGTGATGTTTCGAGCCGTGGCAAAATCAACCGGCGACCGCGGTATTGCCGCGATCAAGGTCACAGACCAGGCAGGCCAAGTGGTGTTCGAAGGAAAAACCAAGGATGAACGCTTCGACGCCAATGACCATGTAGAAGTACGGCTGCGGTTGGGTGAGCAATACCAGATCACCTTCGGGACTGCCAAGAAGGAATCCACCCAGTCCTTAAAAATCAGCAAAACTGATCACTTGGTCACCTTGCCACTTCCCTAGTTTTTTCGCTCCCGGTGTTTCAGGAAAACGAATCCAAACATGCCCACCATGGCCCCTTGTCTCAATCGTCGATTGTCACTGTTCCAATGCTTACTGGTCATCCC
>JAYGDG010000226.1:0-1631 GCA_046583015.1 Pirellulaceae bacterium
AGAGACAGAAGCCAAGGAAAGAAAACAGCAGGAGGAAGATCGTAAGTCAGGCAAACGCCGCCGTTATTCCTGGCCGTTTGATCCCCATACCGATATTTTCGAGGCCGATTTGCAAGGGAATCTCTTGCGGCGACTGACAACAGAAGCCGGTTATGACGCCGAAGGAGCCTATTCATACGATGGTAAGACCATCGCGTTTTGCAGTACCCGCGATGGGGATCCTGACCTGTACGTGATGAATGCTGATGGGAGCAATGTCAAGCAACTAACCAATGCGCCCGGTTACGATGGAGGCCCTTTCATTTCTCCTGATGGCAACTGGGTGGTTTTTCGCTCCGATCGAAAGCAGAAAGAATTCCTGCAGATTCATGTCATCGGAATCGACGGCAAGAACGACGTGGCGCTGACTAATACCACGGGCGTCAACTGGGCGCCCTACTGGCATCCCCACAAGCCGTACATTATTTGGACTGGGGCGGACCATTCAAATCCTAAAGCCCGTCCTAATTACGATCTCTGGTTGATGAAGTACGAGATCCGCGATGGTCGTTTTCATGGTCACCCGGCAGTCCGCGTGACCGATCATCCAGCGGGCGACGTGCTGCCGGTTTTTTCTCCCGATGGTAGCCACTTAATGTGGACCAGTACTCGCACGAAAACTCATGCCAGCCAGTTGTTCATCGCGAAATTCAAGTTGCCCGAATAGCGGCCTTGGCTGGCTGGAAAGGATTCTGTATGCGGCAAGTCAAATCATGCGGATTTCTGCTGCTCCGCCAGGAACCGGAACGTTCCTTTCTGCTGATGCGGCATCCGACTCGCTGGGATCTTCCCAAGGGGCATGTCGAGGAGGGGGAAAGCGAGCTGGAATGCGCTTACCGAGAACTGTATGAAGAGACCGGGATCGAGACGGACGATATTGACTGGGACGAGAAGTTTCGCTTTACGCTCGAATACCCGGTAGTTGATCGGCAAGATCCGGAGGAAACCGCCCACAAGACCCTCGTCATTTTCCTCGGCTGGCTGCGTAATTCGATTTCTATCGAAGTGACCGAGCACGAATCCTACCAGTGGTTTCGCTGGGACCCGCCACACGCGGTTCAGCAACAGACGATTGATCCACTGCTGAGTGCCGTTGAGACGTTCCTGACCAGTTCCGATCCAGTCGATTCCTAGGAACTATCTCCATTTAATCGACTGAAACTATTTCGATGTGCAGTCGTCGCACCACCTGTGTAACCGGCAGGAACGCACTGAAGGCACTCGAGCCGGCGAGGTTGGTGTCGGTCAGTTTCAAGTGACAGCCCCCGATGCCGCCACGACCGAGCGTGGCATCCAGGGGATACCAGCCATCTTTAATCCAGACTTCATTCCACATGTGGTAAGCCAGTTCCGGTGCTCCCGGACGAGGGACATATACGAGTCCGATGGCGACCCGGGCGGGGATCTTCCGCGCTCGGCAAAGGGCAGCCAGCAGGACGGCATGTTCGGTGCAGTCTCCCCGGCGTGTTTGAGCAACTTCCTTAGCCGAGGCAAAAACCTGTGAGAAATCCTTCTTCTCGATCAGTTGGTAGACGTATTTTTCCAGCTGGCAGGCAAGTTGCCAGGGATCTTCCGAGTCACTTTCAAGTGAA
>JAYGDG010000248.1:0-2163 GCA_046583015.1 Pirellulaceae bacterium
AGCTTTAATCTCTCCAACACCTTCCAAGGGCCGAGCAGATCCCACGCGAGGCAAGCGTGGCGGATCCAGTTGATCAATCACGGCCTGCACATTAAGGGTCGCCTGTCCGGCTGGGACGTTACCAGCAACGGCCGTTACTGCCATCACCTCCAATCGCGGTTCAAACAAGGCCATGCATAATGCCACGGCATCATCGATTCCTGGATCGCAGTCAATAATCACTTTTCTGGGAATCGAAAAGGAAACCATCAGCTGTTGCCTTGAAGGTTAAGCGACACGCTGCGCAGTGCAAAAAACTGTGCCAATGGTCGAAAAACAAGATGGAATTTGAGCGTGTCGAGCCACGCAGATTGCCAGTACAAACTGCATTGTATGACAGGCCAGATTGGATCACAAGTGCGTGTTTTTCACCGTCGACGGTGCACTTTCTTCCATCCCGGTAACATCATCTATCGACTTACTCAGCGGCTGATTAGAATGGTGAAGAACTTCCAGTTGATAATTGAAACGGGACGTCGTGGGCAGAGAAAATGTAATTCGCGACGCAACGATCCTGCAGAGGAGACTTCAAGCGTGCTGACATCAATACTAGGCCGTGTATCTGCCGGTGAGCATCTGAGCATGGAGGAAATGTCTCATGTCATTGATTTAGTCATGCAAGGGGAGTGTTCCGATGAACAAATTGGCCTCCTCTTGATGGCCTTGCGGACCAAAGGTGAGACTATCTCAGAAATTGCCGGTGCCGCTGCCGCCATGCGCAAGCACATGGTTCCTATTCGCTCTTCCCATAAAACACTCGTTGACACCTGTGGAACCGGGGGAGCTGGACTGCATACTTTCAACATTAGTACGGCCGCTGCGCTGGTCGCCGCAGCCAGCGGGACTGCCGTAGCCAAGCACGGAAACCGTAAAATTACCAGTCAAACCGGATCGGCTGATGTGCTTGTCGAACTCGGTGTCAACATTGAAGCCCCTGTCGAGATTGTAGAAGAATGCCTGCAGCAGCTGGGTATCTGTTTCTGCTTTGCCCCATTACTTCATCCAGCCATGAAGCACGTGGCGACGGTCAGGAAACAACTGGGGGTGCCAACTATTTTCAATCTGCTCGGCCCCTTATGTAATCCGGCGGCAGCACCCAATCAGTTGCTGGGAGTGGGACGACCTGAACTCAGAACCACACTCGCCGAGGCTTTGGCGATGCTGGGAACCGAACGAGCACTGGTCGTTACGGGCGCTGATGGCATGGATGAACTCACGCTCACGGGGGACACCTACGTCACGCTCGTGGAAAATGGTTCCGCGACAGAACAAACCTGGACTCCCGCTGATTTTGGAATGTCAACGGCCGATCTGACTGACCTGCAGGTAGAGAACCCGCACGAGAGCGCGGAACGCATTCTGGGTATTTTTCGTGGTGAACCTGGTCCCGGGCGGGATATCGTAGTGATGAATGCCGCCGCCGCAATTTGGTTAACGGGTCAAGAAACATCACTCGAGGCTGCTGCCCAGCAGGCAGCTGCAGCGATTGATGATGGTCGTTGCACGGAACGGTTGGACCAACTGGGAAAACTGAGCCATCAAGCAGGACAATGACCAGACTGGCTCCGGCCATCCGGGTGACCGGGAATTGAATACGAATGAATCGCACCATCCTAAAACTCGTTCTGCTGGTCTCGTGTGCCCACGCCATGGCCCATATTTACGAGCTGTCCTTGCCTGCTGTCGAACAGGACCTGGCTGCTTCTTACCAGGGTGACAATTTACAGCAAGGAAAAGAATTTACTGGCTGGCTCAGCTTCTGCTGGCGACTTCCCTGGGGAGTTGGGGCATTGCTGGTTGGCTGGTTTGTTGACCGCATGGGTGCACCGCGCATGCTGGTACTCTACCTGGTTGGTTGTGCATTGATGTGTGCCATCGTAGGGCTGCAAGTGAGCACGCCCATGCTGTTTGTGGCGATGTTCACGATGGGTTCCTTCGCCAGCATTTATCACCCTGCCGGGCTGAGTTTGATCTCACAATGCACCACCGCTGAAAATCGACCTCGCGCCCTGGGACTTCATGGGGTCGTTGGTTCCGCGGGGATTGCCCTGGCGCCCCTGGTAGCAGGATTGTTGTTTTACGCAGGAATCAATTGGCCTACCTATTACCTGGTACTGGTGATTC
>JAYGDG010000373.1:0-9554 GCA_046583015.1 Pirellulaceae bacterium
AGTGCTAGCATATAGCAATCAATTATTTCTTTGCAGACTCGGGGTGCCTCAAAAGGGGTGAATTTAGCTGACAGTCTCTGCGTGTTAGGTTGCGTTCTGGGTCAGTTTCATAACGTGGGACCGCTTGGTTTGAATGGGCCCGGAGAAGTTTGATGGAGAGGCTCAGCAAGCTCTCACAGCAGGCGTCCGCTGCCGGAATCTGCCTTGACCCTAAGTGCCGTCCTGGCCTAATCTTTGCAGACTTCAACCGAATCTATCCAGTCGCCTTCCCAGGTTGCTTAGGCGGGGCACTCTGGAGCTGCGCAGCGAGCGCAGTTTGGTTGCTTTGACGAACCAGTCAGCGAATGGCCCAGGGGAGCCGCTGAAACGTTTTACTTATGGCCTCACGAAAATGCTACCTCTCGATTTGGCTGGCCACGATTGTGGTGGCCTTCTTGATTCGCAGTGGGGTCGGTTGTTACTGGCAGGCGCAACTGGAGACGCCCCACGCATTTGGACCCTTGGAGGGGGATAGTCACGCCTACTGGGTACTTGGCTTGCAGATTCACGAGGGTCAGCCCTATCGCTACGGGGATGACACGGCCCGCATTTTTCGCACTCCCGGTTATCCGATCATGCTGGCGACCATGTTTGGCACCATGGGCAAGGATGTTCCAGTCCTGATGGCGCGGCATCTGAATGCCATCTGGGGAACGCTGACCGTGATCCTGGTCGGCTGCCTGGCGGGCCAGTTGTTTGGAGCCCGGGTTGCCTTGCTGGCGGGCCTCCTGGTGGCGATCCATCCCGGGTCGGTGATTATGAGCAGTCTGGTGTTGACCGAAGCGCCCTTCTGTCCGTGGATGCTACTGCAACTGATCTGTTGGTTGCGGGCGGCACAGAGTGATCACCGTCGGCCGCTGGTCGCCTGGTCGCTGCTGGGCGGCATTTCGGCGGGCATTGGTGTGCTGATTCGCCCCAGTTGGTTTTTGTTTACGCTCTTTAGTCTTGTCGTGGCGATGCTCTGTGTGGCTCAGAAAAGACGGCAGGTTGCTATTGGCGGTCTGATGCTGGCCAGCACGGCACTCGTCTTGATGCCCTGGTGGGTGCGTAATTACCAGGTGACGCAGCAGTTTGTTCCCACGACGCTGCAGGTAGGAGCAAGTCTTTATGACGGGTTGAATCCTGCTGCCACCGGTGCCAGTGACATGCAATTCGTGCTGCCAATGGTACGTCGACAACAGGCCGTCGAAGCGGAATCAACTGGACCATTGCCGGGAACGTTCGAGTCACGTCTTGATCAACGTTTTCGGCGTGAGGCGGTTAGCTGGGCGTGGCAGCATCCGGGGCGTGTATGGCAGTTAATGGGAACTAAGTTCGTGAGGATGTGGAATGTTTGGCCCAACGCAGATGCCGGTAACAATCTGCTCAGTCGGATTGTGTTACCGCTCAGCTACCTGCCGTTGATGGCTCTGGCTGGCTTTGGTTTGTGGCAGCAGCGGCGCGGTGGTTGGGGAACCTGGTTGTGCGTGTTGCCAGCGGTCTACTTCACGTTGCTGCATGTGATATTTGTCAGTTCTTTACGATATCGCCAGCCAGCGCTACTGCCTCTGGTCGTGTTAGCTGCTGCTGCGCTCGGTACGTGGTTTTTGGACAAGGAGGTCCATGATGAGCAAATCCGCTCTGCCATCAGCTGAGCCGCGACCCAAAGGGTTGCAGTTTCATCGCACGGTTCGTTGGCTGGCAATGCTGGCCCTGCTGCTGGCGGCTCTCTTTGTGGCAGGCCGCTATGTTCTTTTCGATGAGTTGGATGAACAGATTCGCGCGCATATCGAGACCATGTTGAAGTCTCAGTTTGACGGTTGCCAGGTGCAAGTGCAGTCCGCTCGTCGCATTGCCGGAACAGGTGTTTTGGTAAGTGGTGTTTCGATCAAGACATCCGCTGCAAAGGGCGATGCTCCGCAGGGAACGATTTTGATAGACGAGTTAGAGATTCATTGTGGAACGGACTTGTCGGATTTTTTACAGCAGGATGTTGTTATTGAGCGCTTGATCGCCCGCCGTGTCGCGGTTAGCGCCTGTCGACTGGCTGATGGATCCTGGCAGATCCCACGACCGCGGACAGAAGAGACCCAGCAGGCGTTGCCGCCGATCGATATTGAAGATGGTCAGTTGCGTTGTTGGGACGTTCGTCAGGGTGAGGAGAGTGCCCTGGTCTTGACGCAGATCCGGGGTGATTTGCTCCCCCTTAGTCGTACGGAAAAGGAGACTGGCCAAGTTCAGCGGGCGGGAGCTTTGACTGCTTATCGTTTCCGTGGCAAGTGTGGTAGCGATCATTTTCAAGAGCTGGTGCTGGTGGCAGAGATAACCCCGGCGACAGGAGAGTGGCAGGCCCAGGGAACGCTTCAGTCGTTACGCCTGACGCCTGACTGGTTGCAGGCGGGGCCGTGGAAATTGCCTGCTCCCTGGCCTGCTGGTTTGGAGGTGCGTTGCCTGTCCGATGTGAAGTGGGCTGTCCGCAGTCCAGCAGCACCGGTTGGGACGGAGAAGGTACCACGATCTTCAGCGGTTGCAGCCAGTGATTGGCAAGTCATGATCCAGGCGGAAGTGAGAGAAGGGTATGTTGACGATCCTCGACTCCCCTACCCCTTCACCGATATCAAGGCCACCGTTGAAATTGATTCGACCGGGATTAATGTCAGTCAGTTTACGGGGCGTTGTGGCACATCGGAGTTGACAGGTGAATTCAAGGGGAGTGGCTGGGAAGCGTCGTCACCCTGGCGGATATCTGTCCAAGTGAATCGCCTGGCGTTGAATGAGCAGCTGGCGAGCAAGTTGCCTGCGAAGTGGAGAAAGGACTATCAGCGGTTTTCTCCCCAGGGACATGTCGACCTGGATTTGACGTTGCAGTCGGCTGCCGGAAAAATACATACCAATCTCAAAGTGCAATGCCAGAACACGTCCTTTGTTTACGACAAGTTTCCTTATCCCCTGGAGCAAGGACGCGGGCTTGTCCAATGGGCAGACGGGATACTGGTGATCGATGGATTCCAGGCAACGGCACATGGCCAACAGGTCCGTATTGACGGGCGGATCGTTGATCCCGAGAAGTTTTCCAGTGGCTGGATAGAAGTTTCAGTTGCCGGGCCCATTCCCCTGGATGCTCCCTTGCTCGAGGCCTTAAACGCTCGCACGAGAGAGTCAATTGTTGCGTTGCAACCGACGGGAATGGTTACCTTGCACCAGGCCAGATTCGAACGCAAGGCTCAGGAACCGGTCGCTTTACACCAGCAGTTTGACCTGGAATTGCACGACTGTTCCATTAAGCCGGAGAAGTTTCCTTACCCGATTGATCGAATCCGTGGTCGTATTATTGGGGAAGGTCGCGTCTGGAAACTTCAAGAGATGATCGGACGTAGCGGTGGTGCGTACGTCCAGTGCACTGGCAGCTGGCAGCAGGGTACCAGCGAAAAGAGTTCTCTGGTTTTGAATCTGACAGCGACCGATGTTCCCCTGGACAATACCTTGCGACAGGCCATCGGCCAGTTGAATCCAAAGACCGGACGTGTTTGGGAATCCTTGCAACCACAGGGAACACTCGATCGTTTGACGGTTCAGTTGCGTCACCCGGGTCCTGAAGGGAAACCGGAAATTGCCATCCAGGGTCAAAAGTGGCCACGCCGGGTTTATGCACCGGATCCAGGATTACTGGTCAAGCCACAATGGTTCCCCTATCGGCTGGACCACGTGACAGGGATGTTTAATTATCGCAACGGCCAGGTGACTTTGACGGGCATCCGCGGCCAGCACGGTAAGTCTGTAATCCGGCTGGACGGTTCCTGTTTTTTTCCCATGGAAGGTCCCTGGGATGCCAAGCTTACCAATTTGACGGTAGATCATTTACTTACGGATCACGAATTCATAACAGCCCTGCCCCTGCCCATTCGTAAAGCGATCGCGAAACTCAATATTACTGGGCCACTAATGTTACGGGGACAGGTGCAGTTGGCCAAAGCGATGGAAGGGAACCGGAAATTAAATGCCCAGTGGGATTTAAAGATTTCTGCAGCCGGTGCGACGCTCGAGAGTGGCCTGCGGCTGGATCATATCCATGGCGGAGTGCGGTTGTTTGGTTTGTATGACAAGGATGGATTTCGTAGTCGTGGTGAACTGGATATTGATTCGCTCTTTTTCCGTAAGGAACAACTCACGAATTTGCGTGGACCGCTCTGGATCGATTCGCGGCAGGTTCTCTTTGGTGCCTGGTCGCAGCATCAGGTTGAATCGCAGAAACCTCAAAGTATCAGTGCGAAATCGCTGGGAGGTCGTGTTGTTCTGGATGCTCAATTGATCACTGGCCCGGATGCGAGGTTCTTCATGCAGGCAGGTTTGCAGCAGGGTGACCTGGCCTACATCCTGAATCAACGGGGTGTTGACGCGAAAGTGGCCGGAAAAGCCGATGCCACGTTGCAACTCAGTGGTCGCACTTCTGGCGTTCACACGTGGCGTGGTCGGGGATCGATTCGATTGAGAAATGCCGATATCTATCAGGTTCCGCTCATGGTGGCCTTGCTCAGCCTGGTCAGTGTTCGCCCACCGGATACGACGGCCTTTACCGCCAGCGATATCAATTACCGAATCCACTCTGATCGCGTTTACCTGGATCGAATTCGCTTCAGCGGGGATGCGATAAGCCTGGAAGGAAACGGCTGGCTTGATTTTGACAATAAGATCAACCTTAGTTTTTATACACTGGTGGGCCGTAGCGAACTGCGCATTCCTATTGTCAGTTCCCTGCTGGCTGAAGCCAGTCGCAATCTCTTGAAGATTCAAGTGGTCGGGACCCTCGACAAACCGAGGGTCAGCGGCAGTGCTTTTCCAGAACTGGATGAAACGATGCAGAATATCCTGAATGATTTGAGTCGGCCACGACTGGATCTGATTGAGCGTTTACCACGTACGGGAGCAGAGTGATCGATGGAACCCACACGGATACCACCGGCAAACAGTCTCCCCGCTCCTGGTTTGGAGTCGGTTCGGCAGAGTGACCCACAACATCCGGTTAAACAGGTGCAGCAAGAAGACCAGGTCCA
Source organism: Pirellulaceae bacterium (assembly GCA_046583015.1). Classification (GTDB taxonomy): domain Bacteria; phylum Planctomycetota; class Planctomycetia; order Pirellulales; family Pirellulaceae; genus JAZADA01. The sequence goes on from JAYGDG010000373.1 coordinate 5,070, forward strand.
GTTCTCGGCGGAATCGGAGCAGGTGGCACGGTTGAAATCAGAAATGGATGCCACCGTCGACCGCCAAAACAGCTCTGTGGTCGGTCACCAAAAGCATGTCGCGGAAAAGAAATCAGCAGCTGCTCCGCTGGTACCGGGAAAGGACTCTAGCGGAGAGGCAGGAAATCGGCTGGACGTTGAAGGATAGACTCCCTATAAAGACGCCGATTTACACCAAGTAGACCGGTTGCTCAGCGGGCAGTTGGAAGCGGCAGTTGGAAGTGAGGATTCAAAGCCAAATGCAATTCACGAAGATGCATGGAGCGGGGAATGACTATGTCTACCTCGATTGCTTGGCAGGTCCAGTTCCAGGCGATCTCCCGGAACTGGCTCGGCAAATGTCGGATCGACATTTTGGTGTGGGAGCGGATGGGTTAATCCTGATTCACCCCTCGGAATGTGCCGATGCCAGGATGCAAATGTTCAATGCAGATGGTAGCGAAGCCGAGATGTGCGGCAATGGAATTCGCTGTGTTGCCAAGTACGTCTACGATCATGGTCACTGCCGGCAAGAACAGTTGCAGATCGAGACTGCTGCCGGGGTCCTGGATTTGGAGTTGATGCTGACCGACCAGAAAGTTTCCCAAGTGCGAGTTGATATGGGACAGCCGATTCTGAGCGCTGACCAGATTCCAACCACTCTCAGCGGTTCCCCCGTGGTGAAGCAGCGGTTGTCAGTGGCCGATCGTGAACTCGAAGTGACTTGTGTCTCCATGGGTAACCCGCATTGTGTTGTGTTTGTCGAAGAACTTACCGATGAGCTCGTTCTGCAGGTGGGACCCCAAATCGAGGTCGATGCCCATTTTCCGCAACGGGTGAACGTTGAATTTGTCCAGGTCCTCTCCAGTGGCGAGGTTCGTCAACGTACCTGGGAACGTGGGTCAGGGGAAACGTGGGCCTGTGGGACGGGTGCCTGTGCAGTCTGTGTGGCCGGTGTCCTGACAGGAAATACCGACCGGAAAATCGTCAATCATTTGCTCGGCGGTGATCTCCAGTTGCATTGGGCAGAGGATGACGAGCATGTTTACATGACAGGACCAGCGGAAGAAGTATTTCAAGGTCAATGGCCTGCCAGGTCGTCCTGAGTTTGGCAGCAAGGAAAACGCATGAGGATATTCAAAGGGAGTCAATGGCTGACGAAGACCGGTGGCCTGCTGGCATCGGTGATGATGCGTGGCTGGACGAGAACTCTGGACTCGCAGGTTGCCTTCTACGAGCCTCTGGTAGACCCTGCTCACCCGGATCCCTCCGATCCGTGCATTTATTTGTTTTGGCATGAGTATATTTTGTTGCCGGTTTCGATATATGGTCATTGCAACGTTGCCATGTTACTGAGTCAGCATCAGGATGCAGAGTTCCTCCGTGAGGCAGGACGGTTCCTGGGGTTTTCTGCGGTTCGAGGTTCTACCCGGCGAGGCGCTGTGTCCGCGTTACGGAAAATACTCCGTGATCTGGGGAATCTGAACCTGGGGGTGACCCCGGATGGTCCAGTGGGACCTCGTCGAAAACTGGCGCAGGGCTGTATTTATCTTTCTGCCAAACTGAGAATGCCCCTGGTCTGCGCGGGGTACGGTTATGATCGCCCCTGGCGAATCCGCAAAGCGTGGGATCAATTTGCCATTCCCCGGCCCTTCAGCCGAGCACGTGGCATTTTTGGTCCGCGGATTCAGATTCCGGAAGAAATAGACCGCAGTTCTCTGACCTTCTACGGTCAGCAAGTCGAATCCTTGCTCAACGGTCTAACCTGCGAAGCCGAACGATGGGCAAAAGATGGCGGACGCTACCGACGCCAGGAGTCGTTCCGGCCCCGCGCTGAAACCTTGCGGAGAGCTGCCTGATTGCTGCTGGCAGTGAGTCCCCGGAACATCCCTTCCAGGTGGATACCCATGATCTCCCAGGTCTGTTAAGTTCGCAGGCTGATGGTTGTCCCGTTCTGTCGATGCGCTTGTTTCAGAAAGGGTCGTCCGGTTGCCAGGACAGCAACAGTATGCTGGTCCCGACGAGTGATCGAGGCGATGCAAAGGCACGATGAGTTCCTTTGATGTTAACTTGGAACCCGGCGATGCCGCTGACCAGTCACAGCAGGTGTGGTCCGTTACCGAACTCACGCAGCAGATTAAAGAGCAGTTGGAGAGCGAGTTTCCGGCAGTCTGGGTCAGTGGTGAGTTATCTGATCTGGCTCGGCCCCGGTCCGGTCATGTCTACTTCACCCTGAAAGATGCCGATGCTCAGATTCGTGGTGTTATTTGGAAAGGAGTGGCCAGCCGGCTACCCTTTGATCTGGATGATGGGCAGGAAGTTCTCTGCCATGGCCAGATTGATGTCTACCCGCCGCGAGGCAGTTACCAGCTGATTGTTCGCAAGATCGAACCGATGGGGCTGGGCGCCTTGCAACTGGCATTTCGCCAACTGCACAGCAAGCTGACGGCGGAAGGTCTCTTTGAGGAGTCACACAAGCAGTCGTTACCGGCCTGTCCGCAGCGTATTGGGGTAGTGACCAGTCCCACCGGAGCAGCGATCCGTGATTTCTACGAGGTCTTACGGCGCCGCTGGCCCATGGCGGAAGTCCTTGTTTTGCCCTGTCGCGTGCAGGGTGAGGGAGCGAGCAAGGAAATTGTCGAGGCAATTGAAATGGCCGGTCGAGTGCAGCCCCCCTTGGATGTGCTGGTGGTGACACGTGGCGGTGGTAGCCTGGAAGATTTGTGGTGTTTCAATGAGGAATCGGTGGTGCGAGCACTGTTTGCAGCGAAGATTCCGACCGTCTCAGCGATTGGTCATGAGATTGATGTAACCCTGTCTGACTTGGTAGCGGACTTGCGGGCACTGACTCCGACCGAAGCAGCGGAACGCATCGTGCCAGCGGCGGCTGAGGTTCAGGCGAAGCTGGCGACCGATCTGCAGCGGATGTCCAATGCGATCAGACATCACCTGTCGGTGTCGAGAGCACGCCTGCTGGCATTGTCCGAACGCCGTGTGTTGCGACGACCGGGTGAACAACTTGATCTGTTAAGTCAGCGCGTGGATGATTTAGAGCGGCGCGGTGCGAAAGCGCTCTTGGATCAGAGACAGCGATGCCAGGAACGACTGCGTGCCGTTGCGACACAATTGGAATCACTAAGTCCCTTGGGTGTCTTGTCGAGAGGTTATAGTGTGACTCGCTTGGAATCGACTGGCCAGTTGGTAACCGATGTTAGATCCCTGGCCGGGGGTGAACTGCTCAATACGCGACTTGGCAACGGCATCGTTACCAGTCGGGTTGAAGGCACGGAGGAAAAGAAAGATAACCGCTAGTTGCGGGAAATTTAAAAGGAGATCAGGATCCATTGGCTAAGAAAAAAACAAAAAAGTCTGACACTCAGCTTTCGTTCGAAGAATCTCTTGCACAGTTAGAAGAAACGGTCCAACAGCTGGAAGCGGGGCAGCTCGGTTTGAGCGAGTCGTTGGAGTTGTACGAAACGGGCATTAAAACCTTAAAGGAGTGCCACCAGGCGCTCAGCGCAGCCCAACGCCGGATCGAGTTATTGACGGGAGTTGATGAAGAGGGGAATCCTAAAACCGAATCTTTTGATGAGGGAGATTTGACGTTAGAGCAGAAGCGAACTAAGCGCAGTCGCCGGCGGTCTGGAGTAAAGGCTTCAGATACAGGGAAAAAAGCGGACCTGGCTGACGATGAGGGAGATGTAGACGTCTCTGGAAGCCTGTTTTAAAATGGTTCTAGCCCCCAGGGTGGTTAAAGTAACCGGCCAGGGATCGGGGTCCATTTTGAACCTGTTTTCCGGTGGAGATTTCGAGAGCTGTCCTGCCTCAGTAGCAAGACGGTCAGAAACGAGCTCATGCTACCCACAAGTACCGCCACGTTTCCCCAGTATGCGCAGAAATTCTGTAACCAGGTTGACGCGGCGCTGGACGAATTGACAAGCTATGGCCAGGGGTGTCCTGATCCTTTGCGCGATGCAATCCGTCATATTGTTTTAGCGCCCGGGAAACGACTGCGGCCGACCCTCGTGTTAATGGCTGCAGAAGTCTGCGGTGAGTGTAACCATGTTTCCTTAGCGGCCGCCTGTGCCGTTGAGATGATTCACACCTATTCCTTGATCCATGATGATTTACCAGCAATGGATGATGATGATTTGCGACGCGGACGACCGACCTGTCACCTTGTGTTTGGCGAAGCAACGGCGATCCTCGCTGGAGATGCCCTGTTGGCGCAGGCATTTGAAGTGCTGGCTGCAAATCAGAGATTCCAATAGCTAAGAGGCTCTCCTATCCCTCCAATAATTGATAATTTCTCTGCAAAATCAACAAGCGGCACATCAGAATAATCCAAAATAGACTTACAACCATCGCCTTCTGCAAGGATCGCCGCCATTGCTGCCGTAGGAAATGATGTGCTTTTTTGCATGGCCGTCCAGGTATCATCCGAATCGATGCGATGTTGAACTACAT
>JAYGDG010000450.1:0-7818 GCA_046583015.1 Pirellulaceae bacterium
CGGATCCGTCGCCTCTTTTTCCGGAAGATTCCGCAGCAGTCCTTCAAAAAGGGCATTGATGATCCGCCCTTCCGGCGAGCCAGTCGCCTTGGCTGGGTCGACCGTCTGAATCTCCGTGCCGTTATTAAAAGTAAAATCGGCTTTCGGCAACGTGCCAAAACTGACTGCCCAGCCCAGTGCCGACAGAATTAGCAACAGCATCAGGTAGGGGAAAATGCGTCGAGTGGTCGCGTTCAATGGAAAACAACTCCTCCCAAAAACCTTTGCTTGATGTTTACCTATCAAGATCGCTTGATGGTTTAGCGTCCCCGGTCACCCGGCACCGATTGTGTCCGGTAGTGGCAGCCATGTCCAGTCAACAGAAAGCCGGAACCAACCTAAATTATTTTTTTCTAGGGGCCGATCCTTCCATCCTGCCCGACAGGCGTTAGAATATCACCTACGTTCGAGAGCGAAGTGCTTGAAATCACTTTTACTGAAACCCACATTCGTGGTCATTTCAAGCGAGACAACGAGCGTACTTGTCTGTTTATTATTTTGAGAGAACCCACACTAAGCCGGGTAAAACCAGTTGGATCACGCACATTCTTGTGATTCTAGAAGCGAGCAAGATCGCACCACAAGCTATGACATTTCGACGACCCTAAATCGATTCCAACTGGCAAACTGAACGAACCAACGGTCTTCCTGGCATCATTTCTGAACTGAGCAATTTCGTGTTGAATCAATCTCCATCTTCTTCCACAGAATCTGAACCCGAGTCGATTGCGAGTGTCGTACTGGATTCATCGATCCAGTCCATGGTTCAACTGTTCAAACTCGTCTCGGACGGAACCCGCTTGCGAATCCTTTTTCTACTCGGGAAGGAAAAGGAAATTAATGTTCGCACGCTGTGTGGTCTGTTGCAGCAAAGCCAGCCGGCAGTCAGTCATCACTTGGGGCTACTACGAGTGGCCGGATTAATCGCCTGTCGCCGTGACGGTAAACACAATTACTATTACCTGGTTACAGAAAAACTGACGGAGCTAATCGACTTGTTGTGCCGAGAGGCAATCGGTAAAACGGATGCGTTCCTGTTGCCAAACTACCAGGTCAGCAGCCGAGACGACTGAGTATGGTATGATGGTGACCGCAAAGGCAAACCATCCCAGGCGCTTCAGGTCGACTCTCCATGGCTCGTGCAACGCTCTCTGAATTAAGTCGATTGTTCTTGAAGCTGGGAACCTTTGGCTTTGGTGGCCCGGCAGCTCACATCGCCACCATGGAAGAAGAAGTGGTCCAGCGAAAGCACTGGCTCGACGACCAGCAATTTCTCGACCTGGTGGGAGCAACCAACCTGATTCCTGGCCCCAATTCCACCGAGTTGGCCATCCACATTGGTTATCAGCAGCGCGGCTGGCCTGGGCTGTTCGTGGCGGGCAGTTGCTTTGTCCTGCCAGCCATCCTGATCACCAGTCTGTTTGCCTGGCTCTATGTCGAATATGGACAGTTGCCAGAGACGGCACCTTTGATGGCCGGTATCCAACCAACCGTGCTGGCCATTATCCTGATCGCTGGCTGGCGACTGGGAAAAAAAGCGCTCACCGGAAAGCTGCTGCCAGGTATCGCACTGGTAGTAGCCGGAGCTTCCCTGTTCTTGCCCGGGCGAGAAGTGTTCATCCTGCTGACCAGTAGCCTGATCGGAGCACTGCTGGTCAAACCACGTGATAAGCAGCCTCCTCCAGCCAGTAAGAAACCAGGGCCTTTCCAACCAGCTACTGGCTCAGCGGCCATGCTAATCTCGGCCAGTACGGTGACAGCAACCGGGACTGCCAGCAGTTCCGCTTCCCTGGCCATGATCGCCTGGATCTTCCTGAAGGTGGGTGCCGTCTTGTACGGTTCCGGCTACGTGTTGATTGCCTACCTGGAAGGAGAGCTGGTTCATCAGCGTCACTGGCTAACCTCCAATGAACTGCTTGACGCCATTGCCATCGGCCAGTTTACGCCGGGACCGATTCTCTCGACTGCCACCTTTATTGGTTATCTGCTACTGGCGGATCAGGGACCACTGCTGGCCGCCAGCGGGGCCGTCACTGCTACCGTAGCCATTTTCCTGCCCGCCTTCCTGCTGGTCGGAATCACTAGCCCCTGGGTAAGCAAGCTGCGTTCTCACCGAACACTCTCGAAATTTCTCGACGCGGTCAATGCTGCCTCGATGGGGCTCATGGCAGCAGTCGTTCTAAGACTAGGGAAACCGACCCTGTTTCCCGAAGATGCGGCCAGTCCCTGGACTATTCCCTGTCGGTTATTCATTGTCGTCCTGGCCATGATACTTGTCTTTCGCTACCGGGTCAGTCCAATTCTGGTGATTGCCAGTGGATTGCTGCTGGGCCTCTTACTGGGAGAGTGGCTGGTTTGAACCATGAATGAATTTGACCACCAACGGCACAAATCACCTTCAGCTCTAAAGAAACCCCGTCCGCTGGTGCTGGCTTGTCCGCAATTGCACAGCAACGTCAACTTCTCACGGATTGTCCGTGCCGCCAGTTGCTGTGGTATCCAACGATTAATCACTTGTGGTACGGCGAAAGTCGATCCTACCATTTCACGCGGCGGCGAAGATCACTTGACGCTGGAAATACGGCGTAGCCTGCCTCCCGCACTGGAGAAACTCCGCGCCGCTGGCTACACGCTCGTGGGACTCGAACAAACCACTAATTCACACAACCTGCACACCTACCAGTTTCCCCATCAAACGGTCCTGGTAACAGGTCATGAGCGCCGGGGGCTAGATGAAGAAACACTTCAACTGCTCGATGCCACCGTAGAAATCCCCGTTTATGGTCTGCCGTACAGTTACAACGTAGCGACGGCGACAGCCATGGCCCTCTACGAATACTGTCGGCAGTATCCGACCGGTTGAGCAAAGCCAAAATTACCCGGCTAGGACTTGAACCTAGAATGAGGGAATCAAAATCCCTAGTGTTACCGATTACACCACCGGGTACTGAACGCACACGGGGCTGCCATGCACCCCAATACTTTACGTTCTTCGGCCGTGCGTCACAACGGCGAAAGACAATTGTTCCAGTTCAATTGCCAAGTCGACACCGACGGTTTGAACGTGGCCAGGTAAGGTAATCGTCACCGGGGCAAAATTCAGTATCCCTTCGATGCCAGCGGCCACCAGCTCGTCCGCAACTTCCTGAGCCGCTAACGCGGGAACCGCGATCATTGCCAGCTTGATCTCCATTTGCCGAACCTGCTCAGGCAAAGTATCCATACCATAGACGTCGATTCCTTCCACCGTCTTGCCAATTAGCTGATCGTCTACGTCAAAGGCGGCCGCAATACGGAAACCCTGGCTGGCAAATCCCCGGTAACGCAATAAGGCCCGTCCCAAGTTTCCAATCCCAATCAGCGCCACACCCCACGGCCGACTGGTACCCAAAATCCGCTTAAATTCAACAATCAACTCCTGGCAGCGGTAACCAATTCCCGGATAGCCAAATTGACCAAAATAAGCCAGATCTTTGCGGACTTGAGCAGCCGTCACACCAAGTAATTCACCCAACTGAGTGGAGTTGGTAGTCTCCTCACCATCCCTGACTAAATGTTGCAACTCGCGCAAATAAAGACTCAAACGGCTGACAACCACTTTCGGTACCGCAGCAGTTGGATTTGCTTCCGGCGGTTTGTTGCTGGCATCACTCATGGTCCTCAACCTTCATCTCATTGCCAAGGTGACGTGGCTTCCAGGAAAAATGATAACTGCAGTACCCTCCTGAGGGTCGGGCTGCATCGCGTCCACTGTAAACCGTCGCCCACTGGGCAGCAAGCATTTCCTGGCAATGGTGGTTGGTCAGTGTCGTGCAGTCGCTAACGCACGGTCACCCGAGCAAGAAGGGGAATCACGTCGGCTGGCGGTAACAGTCAGTACCGGAACAACCAGTTCAGCCGGCAAACTGGAGCTTCCGGTACAGCTGCCATGAACGATCCATACAGCCCTATTGCTTTACTTATCTTCTCTATTTTACTCGATATTCTCAACGCACCTGCTTTATCTGGACGATTCAAATGATGCATAAACTATATACAGCCTTTTTATCCTATTTAAGTTAATTAGCTCATTTTGACGATAAAGAACGAGTACTAAGAGATATGTAAGACAGGAAGCGCGCGGCATGTTGGACCAGGTCGCGTTTTGGGCAGGACGCTCTGCAACGTGGAAAAACGAACGGAATGAGGCGGTATTAACCTTCCCGGAAGCCGCAGTTTTTCCTGAACCAATCGAAAGAGATGCGGGGGAAGCAGAGACTAAAGGAGAATTTTGGACCATGAATATCCGACTAAGAGTAACCGGCCTGGTTGTCCTGCTGGCGGTGGTTTGGTCGGACACTAGTTTTGCTGCCTACTGGGGCGGGAAAAGTCAACCGAGTTGTCAAGCGGACAAAGCAGTTGCCTCCTGCTGTGCAAAACCAACGTGTCACACCGTCATGAAAACGCGACGCCAGGTTGTCTACGAGAAGCAACAACAAACTTGTTACCGAACCGTCTACGAGACGGTGTACGAAGATCAGCAGGTCGAATGCGTCAAGTACGTCCAGGAAACACGTTATCGGAACTGCGAATATACGATCTGCAAGCCGATTTACGAAACGCGTTACCGCACTTGCTGCACCACGGTGCGCAAGCCTGTTTGGGAAACCAAGACACGAGAGATTTGTTACACGGTTTTCAAGCCCGTTTACGAAACTTGCCAAAAAACAATCTGTTACACGGTCCGCAAACCGGTCTGGGAGACGAAAACACGAAACGTCTGTTACACCGTTTGCAAGCCGGTCTACGAAACGCGTCAGCGAACCGTCTGTTACACGGTCTGCAAGCCCGTCTGGGAAACCAAGACACGGGAAATCTGCTATACCGTTTGCAAGCCGGTTTGGGAAACCAAAACACGCAACATCTGCTACTACGTTCGCAAGCCAGTCTATGAAACGTGTGAACGTGAAGTCTGTGAAGTGGTCTGCAAACCGGTCCATTACACGAAGACCGTGCAAGTGTGCACGGGTCGCTGGGAAACGCAATACAGCGAACGTCCTGGCCGTGTTATTCGACGGCGAGTCCAGGATCCCGGTTGCTGGACCTGGGATGATTGCAGCAAGCGTTGTGTCTACGTGCCAGGAAAATGTCGTATCGAGGAAATCCAGTGTCCTCCCCGACAGATCTGCAAACGCGTTTGGATTCCCGAGGTCCAAAAACGCGAAATTGCCTGTGTGCGTTATGAACGACAAGTCATCAAAAAGACGATCCCGTACACGGTCTGCCGTTACGTAAGAGAAAAACAGACCAAGACCTGTACTTACCGCGTCTGTCGCATGGTGCCCGAAAAACAGACTAAGACCTGCACCTACCGTGTCTGTCGCATGGTGCCCGAAAAGCGGACCAAGACCTACACCTACCGTGTCTGTCGCATGGTGCCCGAAAAGCGGACCAAGACCTACACCTACCGCGTCTGTCGCATCGTGAAGGAAAAACAGACCAAGACCTGCACCTACCGCGTTTGTCGCATCGTGAAGGAAAAAGTGACCAAGAAGGTTCCCTACACGGTCTGCACCTATAAAAAGGAAACCTGTGTCAAGCAAGTTCCCTACACAGTTTGCAAACCGGTGAAATACACCAAGACCGTACGCGTTGCAAAGTGTGTCCCCAGGACGGTCCCGTATACCGTCACACGGTGCGTGCCGCGTGTCATCTGTGTCCAGGTGCCGGTCACCTGCTGTTCCCCGGCAGGTCATTTACGGCGAAAGCTGCTATCGACACCCTGCTGTAACTAACCAAGACACTCTCTTTGCTTTGGACTTGATTAGGTACGTGAGCGGCGGTCTTCAGGGACCGCCGCTTTTTTTTCGACCACCTCACTTCCCTTCTGCAACTGGCCGTGTCCGCAGTAACCACACCAGCGCCACGAAGTCGTAGGCTGCATGCGCCACGACCGCCGTTAACAGGCTTCCACTGACCCAGTACAACATCCCCAAGTAGAGGCCAATGATGGCTGCAAATACAGCGTAAGCAGTCGTTACCCAGTGACAGACTCCAAAAAGCAGGGAAACCAGCAATAGCGCCACCCAAGGCGCCGAATCACCCTCCAGCCAGTTAGCCAGCCAGTCCTGCAAGACTCCTCGAAACAACATCTCTTCGCCAAAGCCAGCTGCCAGCGAGAGCAGCAAGAGACCCATCAGCGACGCCTCTGCAAAGAGTGGCATCAACTGTTCATCAACCAGCTGACATAACTGGCGCACGGGCGCGTAGGGCAGGTGAAGAGTGATGACCAGCACTCCCAGCATCGGAGCAGTGGCCAGCAGGCCGATACCAACTGCCTGGAGCGTCTTCCAGAGAGTCGGGCCTGGCAGGTTCTGCCAGGCTGATTGCTGTAACCAGTGGCCCAGTCCGAGGGCTACCAGGACCAGGGCGGATTCAAAGAGAAAGCCAACCTTGACAATACTCGAAGGTCTAGCCCTTTCTTGAGAACAGGATTCCAGGTCTTCGCAAAATGGCTCATGCACGTTGTTGCCTCAACTGGCGACCAGTGGTGAGAGTTCAAATCACGACTTCCGGAAAGAAAACCCATAGGCCCAGGCTGCTGAGCCGCTATCATACTATCATCTTGCTCTTGCTGCCGAGGCCAGTGGTTTCGGAGTCAATCGAGCAAGGGGCCGCGTCGCAGCCAGTGAGGGGTCACTCGATGGACAAAACCACTTGCTCTCAGAGACCAGATCGCAACGCCTGGCCCTCGTTAGGCCCCACCAGTGGTAAGAAGCTACGTTCTGTAGCTCTACTCATGCTGGTCACCATCTTCGTTACGGTCGGCCCTGCTACTTCTCAGGAGAATCAACCGGCCGACCAGCGGCCGGCCAAGCCTGCCGTGGTACCTGGACAAGTTCTCACGGCTGCACAACAGAAACAGGTCATACGCTGGATCAAGGAGCTTGGTGACCGGCGATACGCTACGCGGCAGCAAGCGCAAACCCATTTACTAGCGATGGGCTGGCCGGCAATTCCCTACTTAAGCCAGACGCACCGGGACCCCAATCCGGAACGACGTTTTCGCGCTCGACAACTAAGCCACGAAATCCGCCACCGGCGAGCCTATCGAGAATTCCAGCAACTGGGGAAGCAACCGGACAAAACCATTGACCTGGATAAGGCCATGATCGCTATTGCTCGCGTCATCGATCCAATGGTTGACGAGGCAGACCTCATCCGGCAACTGGATCAGCTGGCCAGCCAGGTGCGCAAGAAGCTGGGTCCAAATGTCTCACCCGCAGAGCTTGCCCCGGCAAAGGCGGTGGCTGTCATTCAACAAGTGCTCTTTCAGCAGCACGGATTTACGGGTGAAATCGCCAACTACGATCACCCCAATAACAGTTCGCTGGCACATGTCCTAAAGAATCGCAAAGGCCTGCCGATCCTGTTGTCGCACGTCGTCGTCTCGGTTGCTGACCGGGTTGATTTACCGTTTGTTGGAGTGCCTATTGCCGGGCGTTACATGGTCAAGTACGACGGGGCTCAAGCGCCTGCTGGGGCTCCCCAGCAAGACATCCTGCTCGATCCCTTTGGAGGGGGAAAGATCCTGACTTGGGAACAACTCCAAAACATGATCCCGGGGTTGGATCGTGAAACGGCACTTGATGCCAGTCCCAAGCGGGAGACAGTTGTACGGATGCTGCGCAACTTGGAGGCAGACTACCTGGAGACCGGAGATCACGAGGCGGCCGAGCGAACAGCCAGCTATCGTTGGCTCGTTGAGCGTTAGAAGATCCCGACTGGGCTCAAGGGGGG
>JAYGDG010000455.1:0-8712 GCA_046583015.1 Pirellulaceae bacterium
TTAGAAGGCGATAGCCGCGCTGAGCCGCCGATTCCACTTGCTTGATCGGGGGAGCAGCTTCGATGGAGTTGCCGATGACCGGGATGACCATCCCAAGCGCCCCACACAGTAGCAGGACAATCAATCGTTGCGGAACCGGTCGATGATGGATGGTGCGAGTCTTCATAGTCGCTAGCGGGTAGAAGGAAAAAGGGTAACAGATACTGGACCGTTAAGGTTGGGCGAGTTTCACACGGTTTTTAGGAAAGTTAGCGAGTGTCGAGTTAATCACTGCGATTATTGTACCCCAGGTAAGATCCGAGCCACCGTTCTACTTCTTCGACGGCCATGTTCTTACGCCTGGCGTAATCTTCAATTTGGTCCCGATCGAGCTTCTGGACGGAGAAGTAGCGAGCCTCGGGGTGGGCAAAATACAACCCGCAAACACTGGCAGCTGGCGTCATGGCCAGGGTTTCGGTTAATTGGATGCCGGCCTGCTTTTCTGCGTCGAGCAGTTTAAAGAGGGGCTGTTTTTCCGTGTGGTCCGGCTGTGCCGGGTAGCCGGGAGCGGGACGAATGCCCCGATATTTCTCGGCAAGCAGGTCATTTTCGCTGAGTTGTTCGCTGGCGCCATACTGCCAGTGCTGACGCACCCGCTGGTGCAACGATTCGGCAAAGGCCTCGGCCAGTCGATCCGCCAGTGCCTTGACCATGATGGCACTGTAGTCATCTTGGGCACTGGCATATTCAGCTGCTAATTCGTCGGCCCCGATACCAGTTGTTAGCGCGAAGGCCCCTAAATAGTCAGCGGGACCTGAGTCGCGGGGAGCGACATAGTCAGCGAGCGAGCGAAACTCGGTTTGACCTTGTCGCTGCCATTGCTGGCGCAATGTATGAAAGCGAGTTAACTCCTGGTCTCGGTTTTCGTCCTGAAAGAGAATCAGGTCATCTCCATCGGCCGCGGCTGGCCAGATGCCATAAACGGCCCGGGCCTGTAATTGTCCCTTGCTGACGATTTGTTGCAGCATTTGTTGTGCCTGGTCGAACAGTTCTCGAGCCGTTTCACCGCGCTGAGGATCATCCAGAATAGCGGGGTACTTCCCCTTCAATTCCCAGGTCATAAAGAAAGGGGTCCAGTCGATAAAGGGAACCAGTTCTTCCAGAGGGTACTGGTCCAGCACCTGGGTCCCGAGCATGTCGGGTGTTTCGATCGTTAGGCTGTTCCAGTCTGTGGGGAATGGCTGCTGGCAAGCTTTTGCGTAACTGATCATGGGGAACGTGCGCTGCTGGAAAGCGAGATTCAAATCAGCTTGTTTTTGCGAATTTTCTTCGATCAGTGCTGGTTTACGTTCCTTACTCATCAGTCGGTCGACGACTCCAACACATCGTGAGGCGTCGGTAACATGGATTGTTGGCTGGTCGTACTGGCAGGCGATGCGGACCGCGGTATGCTTGGCGCTGGTGGTGGCTCCGCCGATCAGTAAGGGAAGCTGGTTATCTTCGCGTTGCATTTCTTCCGCAACGTGGACCATTTCATCGAGACTTGGCGTGATTAATCCGGACAGCCCAATGATATCTGCCTGCTGTTCACGGGCGGTTTCCAGGATTGTCTCACAGGCAACCATCACTCCCAGGTCGATGATCTCGTAATTGTTGCAGCCTAGCACCACCCCCACGATGTTTTTGCCAATGTCGTGAACATCTCCCTTCACGGTAGCCATGACGATCGTGCCGCGGAATCGACGGGCAGTCTCTCCGGCCTGCTCTTTTTCTTGTTCCATGAACGGAGTCAGGTAATTAACCGCTTTCTTCATCACGCGGGCCGTCTTAACCACCTGCGGCAGGAACATTTTGCCGGCTCCAAAGAGGTCCCCCACATGAGTCATGCCTTCCATCAGGGGGCCCTCAATAACTTCCAGACATCGTGTCACCTGCTGACGGGCTTCTTCGGTGTCTTCTACGATGTACTTATCGATCCCTTTAACCAACGCATGGCAAAGTCGTTCGTGGACTGGCAATTCCCGCCAACTGAGATCTTCGGCGTTGCTGGTGCTGCGCTGGCTGGTGATCGATTCCGAGAACTGCAGCAGTTGATCGGTAGCGTCCGGATGGCGATTAAAGAGCACGTCTTCTACGTGCTTGAGAAGGTCCGCTGGAATTTGTTCGTAGACGGCCAGTTGCCCGGCATTGACGATTCCCATGTCCAGTCCGGCCTCGATGGCGTGGAACAGAAATGCCGCGTGCATCGCTTCACGGACCGTGTCGTTGCCGCGAAAGGAGAAAGAGATGTTGCTCACACCACCTGAGACGCTGACTCCCGGGCAGCACTCTTTGATTTGACGGATTGAATCAATGAAATTGATGCCGTAATTGTTGTGCTCTTCAATGCCTGTACCGACCGTCAAGATGTTGGGATCAAAGACAATGTCCTGGGGAGGGAAGCCGACTTTCTCGGTCAACAGTTGATAGGCTCGCTGGCAGACGGCTACTTTGTCCGCGACTTCAGTGGCCTGTCCTGTTTCGTCAAAGGCCATGACCACGGTGGCTGCTCCATAGCGACGGATGATCCGTGCTCGCCGCAAGAATTCTTCTTCACCATCCTTGAGGCTAATGGAATTTACCAGCGATTTTCCCTGGATACACTTCAGCCCGGCTTCAATGATTGACCAGCGGGAACTGTCGATCATGACTGGTACCCGCGTGATATCCGGTTCCGCGGCGATCAGGTTTAAGTAACGCGTGATGGCCGCTTCACCGTCGAGTAACGCGTCATCCATATTGATGTCAATGATGGATGCTCCGTTTTGAACCTGCTGCAGGGCAACTGCGACTGCCGGTTCGTATTGCTCTTCACGAATCAAGCGGGCAAATTTGCGTGAACCAGTGACATTAGTACGTTCCCCAATGATGGTGAAGTTGCTGTCCGGGCGTAAAGTGAGAGACTCCTGGCCACTCAACTGCAGATGCGGCGATGCTTCCGGCGGGCGGCGCACCTCGGCACCCTGGACCATCTGGGCAAAGGCCTTGATGTACGCTGGGGTGGTACCGCAACAACCACCGACAATGTTAACCCAACGCTCGTCAACAAATTCCTGCATCACCGACACCATGTCTTCCGGGGTCTGGTCAAACCCGCCGAATTCATTCGGTAGCCCGGCGTTGGGATGGCAACTGATGTAAACGGGGGCCAGCTTTGACAGCTCCTGGACGTAGGGTCGTATTTTTTCTGGACCGAAGGCGCAATTAATGCCAACGCTAAGAAGATCAAAGTGGGCAATGGAATTCCAAAAAGCCTCGATCGTTTGACCCGACAAGGTGCGTCCCGCTGCATCGGTAATCGTGACCGATGCCATCACGGGAATACGAGTCTGGTTATCTTCCAGATAACGCGAAATCGCAAACAGACAGGCTTTTAGGTTTAACGTATCAAAGGTGGTTTCCGGAAACAGCAGGTCGACGCCGGCCTCTACCAGGGCGGCTACCTGCTGATAATAAGATTCGACATGTTGATCAAACGTGATTGCGCGGAATCCAGGATCTTCCACCCGTGGAGACAGCGATGCCGTTTTTGTTGTGGGGCCAATGGAACCGGCCACAAACCGTGGTCGACTGGGATCCTGCTCCATGCTCTCAGCCACCGCTTGGCGGGCACAGCGGACTGCTGCCGTATTCAACTCCCGCATCTGAGACTGCAGCCCAAATTCTTCCATCGCTACGGGAGTGGCGCCAAACGTGTTGGTTTGCACAATGTCGGCACCGGCTGCTAGAAACTGGCGATGAACCTCAACCAGTGCCTCCGGACGTGTTAGAGCTAGAATGTCAACAAAGTTCTTCAAGTCCTTATCGTGATCGGCAAAGCGATCGCCGCGCATCTGAGCCTCCGTGATGCCCATTTCGAAAATCGTTGTCCCCATGGCACCGTCGAGCAAGAGAATCCGCTTCTCAAGTAAGGCGACTAACTGCGCTTCGGTAGTAGAGACGGGTTGCCGGATCATGAACTTGTAGTGGCTGGTATTCGATTCAGTAGCATTGAGGCTTGAAAGTCGAGTATCCCAAACACCCCTCTTTACCGCAACATGGCACTTTTTACTAAACTGTTGCTGGTTCGCCTCACTCTCTTGACTGCTCGGCTCCTGAGCGGGTTCGCGGCCCTTCAGCTTTTCTAACCCTTCAAGTTTGCCAGGATTCGAAACCGATAATTGCTTACAGCGGTCTGGCCGTCTGCGCAGGTGGGCCAATTGATCGAGCAAGTCATGTTTGCCAGTTCGCTAACGAGGATCCGAACCATGACCGACCATCGCACCATGCACGAAGAGGATCTGCAATACGTGGAGGCGGACTCTGGTTCGGATCGGTCAACGCAGATACTCGAAGTTCGCGAGATCCCGGTACTGGTTTCTTTGCCAGAGCTGGCGACCATGGCCAGTCAGCGAGCGACGGAAAAGAAATCGTTACGTTCTCAAACGCGCCGGCTGAGGGCGATTAGTTGGCGGCGTACTTCGGCGGGCAACATGCTAGTGGTTGGTGTTTTGTTGATGCTCACCATGACAACGTATTGGGGATTGTCAGGTGGCAAGGCATCGTTGTCTTTGCCGGATGCTGAGCAAACGACCGTGCAGCAGGCAGGGAATGAGCAAGCCGACTCTTTGGATCCGGCGGCGGTGACATTTGTGCAGGATTTTTCCGGGGAGGAAGGTAGTGAGATCGCTCAGCCACCTGCGGTGCCGGCAGTGGCAATTCCGGCCCGAGTGATTGCCAGGCAGGTGATTGTTCAGCCGCTTGACCCTGTTTTGACAGCTCGTCGCCAGGCAAAATCACGGGAGAAGTTAACGGAAGAAGAGTTGCGGCGTTCCAGCCCGGTACCCCGCTGAGTTCCCAGAATTAAACCCTGGGCAACGTGGTACGATTTACCAGCTATTGATCAGGCAGTGACCATGACAACGCTCAATCAGGCTTTCATCAGAGTCTACGCAAAACAGCTACCTGCTGTAGCGGACGGGAGCGGTTCGCAGTTGTCTGGTCCGTTGGGAGTCCAGTTGCGGGTCGATGCGGGCGGCCCGGTTTCTGCAGCCGCCATACCAGGAGCGTTGTCAGCGATGGAGCCGATCCATACGGATACTGGTCCTGAGAAGACGGTAACAGCCGCCGAGGTTGAGATGCAGATCGTCGCTTCGGAGCAATCCGCGCCGGTTGCAGCGAGCTCGGACTGCCTGGTCTCCATGGACTCTCCGGATACTGTCGCAGTCGGGCAAGCGGCGCCGGCGAGTGAGTTTTATGTGGCGACTTGTGTGAAGGCGCCACTACTGAGCGACGAGATTCAGTGGCCGTCGGTTTGTCGAGCATTAACACAGGCTGCCTCGGGTTCCCTGCAGGCTGCCGGGAAGACGTTGTCCCAAGCGGTTGCGGAAGGAATGAAGTACATTGCGGTCACTAGCGCGGAAGCGGAGGTGGGAGTGACGACGACGACGATTTGCCTGGCACGGGCCGCTGCCGAACAGGGTGTGCGGGTAGCTTTGGTGGATGCTCATTTTGCAGATCCTCAATTAGCAGTGGAGATGGGATTGCAGGCTCCTTTTTCCTGGCATCAGCCTGCCGGCAATCAAGAAACTGGCGTCTCGGCCATCCCGTTGGAAAAAGAAGGTGTCGCATTTTATCCGCTGCAGGTTCAGTCTCCTGATGATCTTACCGACTGGACCCACTCCCCCTTAGCAACCAGGTTGCAAGAGATTTCTCGATACCATGACCTCATCTTGTTGGACGTGGGCCCGGTGCTTGTTGCCTGGGGGTATGGATTCAGGAAGATCGCTACAGAGTTGATTGACGCGGTGGTGCTGGTCCGGGATCGGCGCCAGATGGACGACTTTGTAACCGCTGCGGCGATTGATCGTCTGCGGCGTGCTGGACTGGAAGTTGTGATGGCAGAGAATTTTGTTTCGTAGTGTCTAGTTGTTATTGGGCAGTGTTGTTCCTGCTGGTTGACAGTGGAGTAAGTGAGTAAGCATGTACCGATCTCACTGGAAAATGTCTTGTCGGCCCTTCGATCATGGCTATGATGGGCGTCTTTTCTATCCCAGCGAAACGCATCACGCGACGTTGCTGAAACTGCGTTACGTGATTGAGAACCGGCGTGACCTGGCAGTCGTGGTTGGTGACGCGGGGATGGGCAAGACATTGCTTGTGCATCATCTGCTGCAGTCCTTGCCTGCCGTCAATGAGCCGCGCTGTCATGTCGTGTTTCCGCAGTTGCCCGCCGAGGAGTTGATGGTCTATGTGACGGATCAACTGGCTGGGGAGACGTCAGCAGAGACGACTGATTTGCGTACGACGATCAATCGTTTTGAAGCGTTACTGCGGTCTGCCGCTGCTGCGGAAAAGCAGCCAGTGCTCGTGCTGGATGAAGCCCACTTGCTGGCAGATCGACGGATCTTGGAGATGTTTCGTCTGTTGTTGAATTTCCGACACCATGAGCACTCCATGTTTACGTTGATCCTGGTTGGAAACAGATCCCTGTTGTCGGTCCTGGAAGAATCGCCGGAGCTGCAAAGTCGTGTTGGCACCCAGTCGCTTTTACAGTCCCTGTCCATTGATGAGACGATTGCTTATATCCAGTTTCGCCTGGCTGCTGTTGGGATTCAGCAGCAGATTTTCAGTTACGCCGCCTTGGAAGCGATTCACTATGGTACCGGCGGTAATCCACGTGCGATCAATCGCATCTGTGATTTGGCCTTATTGATGGGCTATGCCCTGGATCGTCATGAAATTGGTATTGAAGAGGTGCATACAGTCCTGGAAGAGTCCATCATTCCACTTGTCCCCTGATCTTCGTGCCCTCTTTGGCACGGTGGGGTGGGGATGCTAAGGCTGCCGGTCTAGAATCAGTCATTGTGAATACTCCTGGTGATCTTTCGAATGATTCAACCGTGGCTCCGTCATTGCCATCTTGGAGAGTGAAGCTGGGCTTGCTGGCGCTTATCCTGCTGGCCGCGACCCTGCGAGCCAGGCACATGAGCGAGCCACTCTGGGTGGATGAACTGCATACCGCCTGGGTAGTTGAGGGTAGCCTGGCTGACGTGGCTGATCGCGCCGCAGTGGGCAACCAGGGGCCTCTCTTCTTTTACGCACAATGGTTCCTCTGTTCGTTGCTCCCTCCCAGTGAATTGACGTATCGCTGTCTCAGCCTGGTAGCTGGATTGTTACTGGTGCCAACCGTGTTTTTTGTGGCACGGGAAATATGCGGCAGCGACTGGGCTGGTTGGACGGCAGCTGCCATGATTAGCGTTGACCGTTTTAGCGTGATTTTTTCCTGTGAAGCCCGCCCTTATGCCTGGGTGCAATGGGTCACCGTTGTTCATCTTTACTTGGGTTGGCTGCGATTGACTGCCAGCTACCAGCCGGCTTCGACACCATCTCCTCGGTTACGACTTGCCTGGATTGGCAGCGGTGCGCTGCTGTTCTATTTGCACTACACCGCGGCACTGATTCTGTGCGCTGAAGTGGTTGCCTGGGTAGTTCTGCGACTGCGGTATCGTGGCCTTGCTAGACCAGATCGATCGCTGGGAACAATCGACCTGGTCGGATTGGCAGTGGTCTGCTCCCCTGCCCTGCCTCACTTGATGATGATTAATCACCGCCGCACCAACTGGACTGAATTTGTGCCAATGCCGACGATCCTTTCGCTGCTGACACTGTTGCCGCTGCTGGTTTATGTGGGATTGCCCTTGGCGGCTCGGCTGACGGAATCGGTGACGGGCAAAGAGGTATCACGAAATCGTGGTCGTGCTGTCTGGCTGACCATGCTTTGCTGCTGCCTGTTGTTTCCCTTGCTGGTGACGTGGGTGACGACGGTCAGTGGTATGGCGGCACTTTACCTGACACGCTATTTGATTGGGTCCCTGACGGTTTCTGTTTTGATTGCAGCAACACTGCTGGGACGATTACAGGGAGATGGTCGACGCTGGGTCACGGCAATCGTACTGGCGGTGGTCGTGTTGTTGACCGAATCGGCCATCAGTTTTTCGCGATGGGTTCCAGCGAACGGGGCTTGGCCCCCTTTTCTGCATCGTTCCGGAGTGCGAGCCAAGCAGGAAGACTGGCGGTCTCTGATTTCACATGTGAACGAGCAGGACCCCGCTGGACGCTGGCCTGTTTTCCTGGTGCCAGACTTGATCGAAGACCGTCAACTGGGTCAGTCGCAGGCACCCCCGCTTCATGCACGGATCAGTCGCGAGGAGTTTTGCCTGTTTCCGTTGCAAGGGTGTTATCCTTTGCGCCGCTCAAGGGTGCCGCCCGTCGCCCTGGCAAGCAAACCCGCGGTGCTGCAAGATCAGCATTTAGATCGCCTTAAAATGGCTCGCGGTGGATGGTTCATCGTTCGCGGCAGTCGATCCCGCGTGCAAGGCTGGCAGCAGGCGATTGACAAGGCACTCGCTCGAGATGGTCCAGGTCCGCGGAGTGAATTGCAGCGGTTCGGGAGCTTGGGACTGGTACGCGTGAAGTCGTTGCCGATCCAATAGCTGTCGGTATCGTTACCGACCTCCCAGTTGCGACTGGGCCTGGCCCCGGACTTTGCGACTGGACTAAAGTTGATCGAGGATGCGACGAAGCTTCTCGGCATCTTTGGTCTCGATTTTGAGCTTTTTGGTCGCTTCTTCGAGTTCCTTGATCGATTTGTCCAGTTCCTGGTGCGCTTTTCCCAGTGATCGCTTGGCCTGTTGGGGAATGAGTCCCGGGGGC
>JAYGDG010000584.1:0-1868 GCA_046583015.1 Pirellulaceae bacterium
CTATGCCATGTACAGCCAGATTCCCGGTGTCCGTGTGGTCCTGCCATCGACACCCTTCGATGCCAAGGGCCTGCTGAAACACGCCTTGCGCTGCAATGATCCCGTGCTGTTCCTGGAGCATCGTGAGTTGTTGTCGATGAAGGGGCCCGTGCCGGAAGAAGAATACGAAATTGAATTTGGCAAGGCTGCCGTGGTGCGCCAGGGGACCGACTTGACTGTCGTGGCCTTTGCGATGATGGTGCATCGCTGCCTGGCCGTTGCCCAGCAACTGGAATCAGAAGGGATCTCGGTGGAAGTTGTTGATCCCCGTACTGTCTCGCCGCTGGACGTGGAGACTATCTTAAGTTCCGTTCACAAGACTGGCCGCCTGCTGGTCGTGGACGAGGCACCAGCCCCCTGCGGGCTGGGAGGTGACGTGGTTTCGGCAGTTGCCGACCAGGGCTTCGATGACTTGGATGCACCGATTCGCCGACTTAATGGTCTGTTCGCTCCGACTCCTTACAGTCCTCCGCTGGAAGCGGAAGTGGTTCCCCAGGAAGCAGACATTGCGCAAGCCATTCGCGACTTGATTGCTCAGTAAGGACCTAACAGGATGGCCATTAAAATTGTCGTGCCACGATTGGGCTGGTCCATGGAGGAAGGTGTCTTCGGACAGTGGCTGCACGAGCCGGGTGCCATAATTCAACCGGGTGACCTGCTCTATCTCCTGGAAGGGGAAAAAGCAGCTCAGGATATTGAGTCGTTCGACGGTGGAACTTTACACGTTCCCGATTCGGCACCGCAGCCGGGTGAAGTGGTCAGGGTAGGCCAGCTACTGGGTTACCTGCTCGCTGAGAATGAAACACCGCCAACCCCGGATGAATTCGTTCAAGAGAGCAAGGCCCAACCACCCGCAGGCACTACTTCCGCAGGTGGTGAGGTCACTCTCGAGTCTTCGATCGTTGTTTCTGCTGGCGATCGCGAAGGACCCCAGATTAGTCCACGGGCTCGACGGATTGCCGCTGAGTTAGGAATCCAGTGGGTTGACCTGGCGGGGACAGGCAGCAGTGGTCGGATTCGTGAGCAAGACATCCTGGCAGCTGCCGGACAAGCTCAGCAGCGACCAGAGAGTGACCAGGATCTTCCGGGAGAATTGAAGCCTGCCAGTCGGATTCGCCAAACCATTGCTCGCCGGTTACAACAGTCCAGGGAGCAAACCGTGCCGGTAACCCTGATGACCCGGGTTGATGCGACGCAAATCGTTCATTTTCGCAATCAGTGCCAGCAGTTAAGCCAGCCTGGTAAGGACCCGGTTCCAAGCTACACCGATATACTGGTCAAAGTTGTTGCGGAGGCACTTGCTGAGTATCCTGACCTCAACTCGCAATGGCGAGAGCAGCAACTATTTGTTCCAAAACATGCCAACATTGCTTTTGCCGTGGACAGTGAAAAAGGACTGCTGGCACCCGTCATTCAGGATGTGGGCAGCAAGTCTCTCGGGGAGATTTCAGTGGAGACTGCTTTCTTGATTGCCCAATCCCGTGACGGCAGTCTTCGTGAGGATTCACTCCAGGGTGCTACCTTTACCATCACCAACCTGGGGATGTTTGGAGTGGATGCCTTTACGCCGATCATCAACTTGCCGCAGTGTGCCACGCTGGGCGTTGGACGAATACAGCCAGAACCGGTAGTGATTGATGGTGAGATCGTGGTGCGGGATCAGCTTACCCTGAGCTTGACCTTTGACCACCGAATCGTGGATGGCGCCCCGGCAGCCCGTTGCTTGGCGCGGATTCGTACGGGCATTGAGGCCTGGGCTGTTAAGCCATCTTAGAGAGCAGCAGTTGAGGGCAACGTGGTGGCGCCTATTTTTTTTGGAAATCGATTCT
>JAYGDG010000598.1:0-2753 GCA_046583015.1 Pirellulaceae bacterium
ACTGACCTGGTTTGTCGATTGCTGTGACGAGGATCTGCGATGATGAAATACACTTCCCTGCTCATGATGTTACCGGTTCTTTGTCTGGCCTGGCAATTGCACGGCGCCGAGCCTGGCAGCTTCATTCGCGTGGCTTGTGTCGGTGACAGCATTACTTTCGGAGCCGGCGTGGAAGATCGCATCACTAACAATTACCCGCGCGTACTTGGAAAACTGTTAGGCGAGCGCTACCAGGTCAGCAATTTTGGTGTCAACGGTGCTACCTTATTGAAGAAGGGGGACAAGCCGTACTGGAAGTTACCCGCTTTCAAGAACGTGACTGATTTTCAGCCGCACCTGGTCATCATTAAGCTGGGGACCAACGACAGCAAACCCCAAAACTGGAAGTACCAGGGAGAATACGCCAATGACCTGCGGGCCCTGGTCGATCACTTTCAGAGCCTGCCGAGTAAGCCCAAGATCTGGCTCTGCAAGCCAGCCCCGGTCGCCCGCACTCGCTGGGGCATCAGCGAAAAAACGGTCAAGGGAGAGGTGATTCCACTGATCGAATCCGTCGCCAAGGAAAAGAAGTTGCCGATCATCGATCTTTTCCAGGCCCTGGACGACCACCGTGACTTGCTCCCCGACGGCGTGCACCCCAATGCAGCGGGGGCCAAAATCATTGCCAACACGGTCCATGCCGCGCTGAGCAGCAAAGAGAGCAAGAAGTGATCAGGCAATGATATCTTTGACAACTCGACCATGGACATCCGTCAGGCGGAAGTCTCTTCCCGAGTAGCGATAGGTCAAGCGCTCGTGATCGATTCCCAGCAAGTGCAGGATCGTGGCGTGCAGATCGTGCATGTGGGTTTTGTTCTTCACCGCCTTGTGACCGAATTCATCCGTCTCACCGTAGGCGTAACCCGATTTCACGCCACCACCGGCCAGCCAGACCGTGAAACCATCGGGGTTGTGATCCCGGCCGGTCCCGTTGTCCTGGGCATACGGCGTCCGACCAAATTCGCCACCCCACCAAAGAATGGTATCTTCCAGCAGTCCGCGTTGCTGTAAATCGGTGAGCAGCGCTGCGATTGGCTTATCAACTCGACGCGCATGCTTGGCATGTTCGGGCATGTTGGAGTGCTGATCCCAGGCAGGATTCGGCGAACCGTCCCCGTAGGTCACCTGGATATAACGTACGCCCGCTTCGCAGAAACGCCGTGCCATCAAGCACTGGCGACCGAAATCATTGGTTTCCTTCTCGTCGACACCATACATCTTAAGGGTCGCTGCTGATTCATTCGAGAAATCCAACACATCGGGAGCGTTGTTCTGCATCCGCCAGGCCAATTCCAGGGAGCTAACGACCGCTTCCAAATCGGCATCGGCCGGATTTCGCTTCAACTGTTCGGCGTTGATCGCACGCAGCAACTCAAATTGCTCTTGCTGTTGGTGTAACTCATAACGTCGGTTTACCAGATCACGAATGGTTGTATCGGCCGCCGGCTTCCCGGCACTACCCAAGGGAGTCCCCTGGTAAACCGGTGGCAGGAAGGCCGTCCCATAATTCCTCGCGCCACCATTGCCAGGAGAAGGACCAATCGAGATAAAGCCGGGCAAGTCCTCGTTTTCACTGCCGAGCCCATAGTTGATCCAGGATCCCATCGAGGGGCGCACAAAGTTTGTTGCACCACAGTGCAAAAAGAGCGTCGCCGGACCATGGGCAACTCCCGTGGTATGCATCGAATGAAGCATACACATCTTGTCGACGTGCTGAGCCATCTCGGGAAACAAGTCCGAGGCCCAGCGCCCGCACTCACCACGTTGTCGAAACTTCCAGAGCTCCTTCATGAGCTTCTGAGAGCTGCCACGTTTACCCGTCTTGGCAATCACGCGAGCATCATCAAAAGCCAGCGTTTGACCATTCTTTTTTGCCAACAGCGGTTTGTAATCGAAGGAGTCGACATGACTCACTCCGCCTTGCATGAACAAGAAAATAACCCGCTTGGCCCGTGGTGGGAAATGCGGTTGTCGAGCGGCTAGTGGATTCGCTGGCGCAGCAGTCACCTTGCCATTGAGCAAGCCCGACAGGGCCAGATGGCCAAATCCACAGGCTGACGCTTTCAATGCCTGGCGTCGATTTAAGCCCAACAAAGACATCAATCTCAACTCCCACAAGGATCTATTCGAATTATCGATTATAACGGAAATCCAACGAAGAAAACAAAGCCTGGACCACTTGGGCCCATTTAAGTCGCCGAGACGACTCGTCAGCACTGGCGGATTTCACAAATGCGAGTGTTAAAGTCAATTCTTTCTCCGTCGCCGGGCGTCCCACGGTAGCACGCATCAGCCACTGCAATCGCTGCCGATCATTCCACTGGGATTGCTCTAACAGACGGACAGCTGCCTGCTCTGACTGCTCAATCACCCACGGGTTATTCATCATGAACAGCCCCTGTGAAGAAGTGCTGCTAATATCACGACGCCCCGTTACCATACTCGGATTGGCAAAATCGAAAACTTGAAAAATATCGGGTAACGAGTTGCGTAAAACGGGCCAGTAGATGGCTCGCCGCCGACCTTCATGTCGGTAGCTATAGTCATTGGGCGTGCCACCTCGCACCAGCGGTCCCCCTATTTCCAGCTGTAACTGGCCACTGATCATTAGGATTGCATCCAACAGATTCTCCGCCTCGAGTCGCCGGCGATTCATCCTCCAGAGCAGCCGATTTTCAGGATCGGCGGCCAGCGATGACGCCACAGGCTGCGAG
>JAYGDG010000616.1:0-2138 GCA_046583015.1 Pirellulaceae bacterium
GTAGAAGAAACCGTCCGGTCCGCGATAAGGACCGTGCATGTCGTTGCCGCATCCTTCGATCGAACCGCCATCGAACCATACGGTTCGTTCGTCCGCCACATGGTCGCCGTTCGTGTCGCGCAGTTTCCAAATGTGCGGCGGAGCTCCAACGTAGATCGCATCGTCATGAACAAGAATGCCTTCTGGGAACGGCAACTTGTCGGCAAACACCGTTGATTCATCAAACGTGCCATCGCCATCGCGATCGACCAACCGCAACACACGATGCTGCGGATCTTTGAGTTGAACAGGCGCTTTGTCTGTGTTCCCTGAACTGTCGGTAACGTAGAGAATTCCATCCGCGTCAAAGCACATATGAATGGGCCGCTGCACCAATGGAGGTCCAGCGATCTGCTCGATCGTAAATCCGTCGGGCAATTGAAACTGGTGTTTACCGAGCTTCACTTCTTCAGCAGACGCAACAAGGACCGTCGCAACCGTTAGCAGCAGTGACATTAATAGTGTAGATCGAAACAAACTAACTTACCTTCCATGCGGAAAACCTTATTGACCTTTATTCTAATACGAAGCCTGTATCTTAACATAACTGCTACAAAGACAATCAGCCTTTAAAAGGACTCCTGGACCATCGTAATCATCAGTTGGGATTCAAGAAACAGATTCTGCTATAATTGACGCATCATTGTTTGGATGTACCAGTGATCGCTTGACGCGTCCGGCTGACCGTCGACATTCACAAAAAGGATATACCATGAATTCAAGAAGAGAGTTTGTGAAAACAAGTTTGCTTGGAGCGAGTGCCATGGCATTTGGCGGGCAGACGCAACACTTTGGGTGGCCCTTGTCATGAGCCACGGGTGATTTTGACTTCGCCCTGCCCTTCTACTATGTTATATCCGTACAATAAAGCATCTTTCACCAGTGGCCGCTGGAACCAGGGTGTTCCACCACCAATCCTTGGATAGCAGCTAATGTTGCAGATTCTCGGCAATCCGTTGAGCGCATGCGATGGCATCACGAGGCGTGCGGTTTTACGGGCTGCCGGTGCCGGGCTGTTCGGTCTGAACCTACCCCGGCTCCTGGAGGCCGAGTCGCGCCAGTCTCCGCTCGCCGCGCGGGCCAAGTCCGTGATGTTTGTTTTCCTTTACGGTGGACCCAGTCAGCTGGAAACATTCGACATGAAGCCGGATGCCCCCTCAAGCATCCGAGGGCCCTTTCGAACGATTGCCGCTCGGACCCCAGGGCTGAGAATCTGTGAATACCTGCCGCGCCTCGCGAACCAGTCCGACAAGTACGCGGTCATAAGAACCGTCAACCACCCGCAGAACGACCACAACGGTACCCACTTCATCCAGACAGGTCACGCGCTGCCACCAGCGAATCGTGGCTCGGCCAACGTGGCAGCAACCGCCAAGGACTGGCCCGCCCTCGGCTCAGTGATCTCGTACCTTGATGCCCAGTCACGAACGACCCCAAGCGGTTCAATTCCACCCTACGTCTATTTGCCTCGTCTACTGGGACACTTCGCCGGGTATGACATCAACGGGCAGTACGCGGGCTGGCTCGGTAAAGCATGGAACCCCATGGCAACGGCCATCCGAAAGCGCAATCCCCAGGACAACCCGTACTACCGGGACTGTAGCGATGAAGAGTTGAATTTCCAGCCTGCCGGCTTGGATCCACTTCCGGGAGTCACGCTCGATCGACTCGATCACCGGCAAAGCCTGTTGGTACAATTCGACGCGCAGCGACGCATCCTGGAGCAGGCCGACCGGGTGCGATACTTCGATGCCCACCGTCGGCAGGCCATGAACCTGCTGATGTCAAGAGACGTGGCGCAAGCTTTTGACCTGCGACGTGAACCGGCCGGGCTCCGTGACCGTTATGGTCGTAACCTGTTCGGCCAATCCCTTTTGATGGGTCGCCGCCTGATCGAAGCAGGTTCCCGTTTTGTCACCGTGGCCTGGGACATGGCCGTCCGAGGAGATGATACGACAAGCTGGGACAGCCACCGGGAACTTACCCGCGTGATGAAGACTCACCTGCTGCCGGGACTCGACCAGGGCCTGCCGACTCTCCTGGAAGATATGCATCAAAGTGGCCTGCTCGACGACACCCTGTTGATCGTCGGGGGTGAA
>JAYGDG010000745.1:0-4002 GCA_046583015.1 Pirellulaceae bacterium
TACTGAGGAAGCTGCCACTGAGGAAGCTGCTACCGAGGAAGCTGCTACTGAGGAAGCTGCTACTGAGGAAGCTGCCACCGAGGAAGCTGCCACCGAGGAAGCTGCCACCGAGGAAGCTGCCACTGAGGAAGCTGCTACCGAGGAAGACGATTAAGCTCGCGACCCGGTAGACGCGAGTTTGCGAGAATGACATCAATTCGAAAAAGTAAATCCTGTCATGGGAACATTTGTACAGT
This sequence comes from Pirellulaceae bacterium, assembly GCA_046583015.1. Taxonomy (GTDB): domain Bacteria; phylum Planctomycetota; class Planctomycetia; order Pirellulales; family Pirellulaceae; genus JAZADA01. The sequence continues at coordinate 237 of JAYGDG010000745.1, forward strand.
ATGCAGGTCTAGTCCTGCTCCCGTTGCCGATGGCACTGGCAGTCAGTGTCAAACCGCTTCCCGCACACCAGGAAATCGTTAGACTGGAATCGGTGGGGAAGGACAGCCACATCAGACCAAGTAGTAAAAGTAAGGGACGGTCGATCGCTGGCTGGGCCCGCAAGTTGAGCAACCACGTGTTCAAAGAGAAGGAGCGTAATCATGGCGAGTTATAATCGAGTGATACTTGTGGGAAATCTGACGCGTGACGTCGAATTAAAATACACCAAGGGTGGAACTGCAGTCACCGAAGTTGGTTTGGCTGTCAATGACCGCAGGAAAAATCAAAGTGGAGAATGGGTTGAGGAGACGACCTTTGTAGACGTTACTTTGTGGGCCCGGACTGCCGAAGTCGCCAGTGAGTATTTGAGCAAGGGTTCGCCGATACTGATCGAAGGCCGTTTACGTTTGGATTCCTGGGAAACGGACGGCCAGAAACGCTCTAAACTGTGTGTCACCGGTGAACGGATGCAGATGCTTGGCGGACGTGGTGGCGGCGGTTCTTCGAGAGGAAATTCCGGGGGCAATCAAGACCAATACAGTCAACCGGCCCCAGCTGCTGAGTCCACCGGAAAATCAGCTCCGCCGGATGACGAGATTCCGTTTTAACTCACCGACAGTAACAAGATGACAGCCATTGAAAGACTAAACCGACAAAACTGCTAATTGGCAATCAGGTGCTGCTATGACAAGAACTAAGAAAACCCGTTTCAAGCGTTTACCAAAGGGGCCCAATGGGGGCGTGCAACTGTTATTAATCCAGAGCGTGGAGCATTTGGGGCGGCATGGAGATGTCGTGGAGGTCAAGTTGGGCCATGCCTTTAATTACCTGATTCCTCAAGGGTTAGCCACGATCGCCACCGATCATCACCAACGGATGGTCGAAAAACACAAGACCAAGCTTCAAGCGATAGAAGATCAACGTCTCGACGATCTCCAGAAGTTAGCAAACCAGTTACTTGAGCAGAGCGTTACTATCGAAGCAAATGCCAATGAAGATGGCCATCTCTATGGCAGTGTTGGTGCAAAAGAAATCGCTGCAGCACTCAAGCAGAATGACATCAGCCTCTCCCCGGACCAAATTCGATTGGACGGACCGCTGCGTGAACTGGCTCTCTACACGGTTAAAATCCGACTCCACGATGACATAGAAACAGACCTAAAGGTCTGGGTCGTCCAAGGTTCCAGCGAGGAAGAAGCTGCCACCTCCTCCTAAGTCTCTCCGGACAAGATGCCGGCCTTACCCTGGTAACCAGGTGGTGCCAGTTTGGACAAGACTGTTGCCATCTCGTTAAAAGTCGTTATCATTGGCGTCTGTCACTCCCTTTCAACCACACGTCGGTTGCTTGTTTGGACATATGGCCCGTTGAATGATCTCAATTCTGCAGGCCGTCACGGAAGGTTCTCATCTGATGGCACAGGCACAACTTGACGGTAAACGGCCCGACGCTTCCTCTGCGCCGCACATCCTCGACCGGCAACCGCCGTTTGATTTAAGTGCGGAACATGGTGTTTTGGGCAGTCTGCTCCTTAAGCCCGACACCTGCGATGACGTCGCATTGATTCTGAGAGAAAATGACTTTTACGACGATGCCAACCGCACTTTGTTCCGCCACATGATGCAGCTTCATGATGCGGGCGCTACAATTGATGCAGTCATTCTCGTCGATCACCTAAAATCGGCCGGTGTTTTCGAAGCGATTGGTGGTACAGCCTATTTAGCTAGGATTGGACGCGCCGTACCCAATGCCGCCCACGCCAAGTACTACGCCAACATTGTTCTCGAAAAATCAACTTTTCGTTCTCTCATTAACGTCAGCACCGAAATTCTCCGGGACGCGTACGACCAAACTGCTGACGCCAGGGGGCTCCTCAGCGATTCCGAACAGAAGATCTTTAGTATCGTCGATGACCGTGGTGCAAAAAATGTCAACTCGTTAAATGACATCCTGCATCGCGCCATGGATCGTTTGGAACAGCGAATGAGCGGCCAGACCGCTGAAACGGGCGTCCCCACATTGTTTAGTCGGCTAGATGAAATAACCGGCGGACTTCACAACTCGGAACTGGCCATCCTGGCGGCTCGCCCTGCTATGGGAAAAACAGCACTGGCAATGAACATTGCCGAAGCGGTTTCAATCCAGGGAAAGTTCCCGGTACTGTTTGTCAGCTTGGAAATGTCAGAGGCAGAATTAGGGGATCGACTTCTGTGCAGTGTAGCTCGTGTCAACAGCCACCGGTTGCGTAATGGAACGCTCAGCAACGAAGACCGAAAACGGCTCGTCGAAAAAGCAGGTGAAATCAGCCAATCACCGTTGTACGTCGATGATTCACCAAGTCGTACGGTTTCTGAAATCGCCGCTGCCGCTCGACGCATTGCTCGTTCGGAAAGCCGTTTAGGACTGATCGTTATCGATTACTTGCAGTTGATCGAGCCAGACAATACACGCGATCCCAGGCAAGAACAAGTCGCCCGTATCGCTCGCCGATTGAAAGGACTAGCCCGTGAACTGGACGTCCCGGTGCTCTGCCTCGCGCAACTTAATCGACAAGCGGAAGATAGTCGCGATCATCGCCCCAGATTAAGTCATCTGCGAGAATCGGGAGCCATCGAACAAGATGCCGATATCGTCATGTTCATTCACCGTGAAGAATACTATCACCATGGAGAAGTGGATGAGGAAATAGCCGGCAAGGCTGAAGTCATTGTTGCCAAGCAGCGAAACGGCCCTGTGGGAACAGCAGAACTGGTCTGGGAAAAGGAATACACTCGATTTCATGATCGAGCACCGGACCGATTTGAGGAATTCGACAGCTTTAATCAGGATCCTCCGCCGAACGATTTCTAGCCATTGGCTGCTGCAGAGCTGATGAACTGGAAGCAATACTGCCAGTTCCTCCTGTTCTACCTATTTTCCGCTGCCCGCCAAAGAATTCGGCTTGTACAGTCCACTCATTTCGAGTATTTCTACGCCTCCTGCACAGAACTTTACTGTCTAAAAAGACTATTCTCCGGGGTACCAACACGGGAACCTGCCGTGAGCCGTCCCCGGCACTCACCTTATCTCACCATTGCATCCTTCCAATTCCCATCCCGGGAAGCCGCTGTTTTTTGGTCTTCGAATGAAATCAACTTGCTTCCTCTGCACTAGCTTAATCGTCTGCCTGGTTACCCGCCTCGGACTAGGTCAGGGTCAATTCCCCGTAGACAATCCCCCCCTCTCCCCGGCTACGTTCACCAGTTCAGCAAGGACTGCACCAGCACCGCCACCAGAGCTTGGCTTAGCGGACGAGAAGTATGACGGAATTCCCATTGTTGACATCGAAATCACCGGCAACCGCAGCTTGGAAACACAGAAGATCCTCTCCTTTCTTACCACGAGTACGAACCGTGCATTTGATTCCCAGGTAGTACAGTCAGATGTACGGCGTCTTTACCGGTCCGGATTAATTCGTAACGTGCGGACGTTCACGAGGCGTGTTCCAGAAGGTATCGTCGTTATCTTTGAAGTGTTCGAACGACCGACGATCGAACAAGTGCTCTATCTTGGCAATCGCGGCATCTCTGACAAACAACTTCAAAAACAAACTAACCTGGAACCCGGTACCGCACTGAACACCCATGTTCTTGACGATGCCCGTCGGACGATCTTGGATTTTTATCGTTCCAAGGGATACCCAAAAGTCCGTGTCAGTTTAATGGAAGGTAGCAAGCCTGGTGATCGTC
>JAYGDG010000816.1:0-4842 GCA_046583015.1 Pirellulaceae bacterium
CAGCGGGTGACAAAATCGCAGCAGGGTAAATGGCCACGCTCCAATTATATTCATCCCCTCTTTGATCTCGATGGTAACGAGGTGACAGAGGATTTCCCGGCAGACCATCCGCATCACCGGGGCATCTACTGGGCCTGGCACCAGATCTTTGCCGGTGACCAGCGACTGGGCGATTCCTGGGCGGCCAGTGATTTCATTGCAGAGGTGGTCCAAGCAGAGGTGATTCAAGCTGATGAAAAGGCCGCGGCACTGCGCGTGGAAGTGCAATGGAAGTCACCCCTCTGGACAGATGAGAAGAAGCAACCCAAACCATTCTTGAAAGAGACCACCGTGATCCGTCTGCATCAGACCGTCGGTGACCTGCGTTTCATTGATTTCGATATCCAGTTGCAGGCCCTGGTTCCAGGCCTACACTTGGGCGGATCGGAGAACACCAAGGGGTACAGCGGCTTTTCGGCGCGAATCAAGCATCCTCGTGAAGTCGTCTTTAACGGCCAGGCAGGCCCGCTTGAGCCCCAGAGGGACGGCCTGGCAGCTGGGCCCTGGATAGACATGCTCGGCAAGTATGCGAAGAAAGACGCGGTGAGCGGAATTGGCATTCTCTGTCATCCCGGCTATCCCGACGGGAAACAACTGTGGATCCTGCGGGCCAAGAGCAGCATGCAGAATGCTGCTTATCCCGGTCAGCACGCGAAACCCGTACCCATGGACAAACCGTGGCGGTTGAAATACCGACTCGTGTTACACCGTGGTAATACAGAGCAGGCGAATTTCCCCCGGTTGCAGAAAGAGTTTGCTGCTCAGCCGTGAATCCTGGTAACCGTTCTGAACCAGGAATCAATTTCCAGGATAGTAACATGGGCATTCGAGTCGCATTACACTACCGTGCTTGATAACAGGTAACGACAAGAGGATTGGTTACTAGATGATGGAACTCGATTTAAAAATCATGGGAGGCGATGGAGTCGGTTTCATCGTGATGGGAACTTGCTGGTTCATCTATTTTATTTATCACAAGTTCCTCAAGCAACAATGGGCCAGCGGCAGCGGGGAATCGCATGGAGAATCATCCGGTCCATCGATCATGGAACAGGAACTCGAACAGTTGCTCCAGGCAGGAAAAAAACTGGAGGCCGTGAAGCTGTTGAAAACCTGCAGCGGCGCCAACCTCGTGGAATGCAAGTCCTACATTGAGGCCCTGCAGCAGGGATTTCACCGACCGACCAGCACAAGCTCGACCATCGAGGACCAGCTCGTCAAGCTCATTGGCGGTGGGGACAAACTGGCAGCCATCAAGTTGTTTCGCCAGGAAACGGGAACCGGCCTGGTGGCAGCCAAGACTTGGATCGAACAAATGGAGCAATGGGGGCTTCATGAGGGAAACCAGCGGCCATTCGCCTACAACAACATGATCCAAAAGTACCACGCGGGACAACGACTCGAGATCATCGCGGCGGTTTGCCGCTCGCTGCAACCGGCATCACCGCTGGGAGTCCGGAAGTACTTCGAGCAATTGCAACCGGAAGCGGTTCCCCCGCAGGAAAACACGTCCTCGATCGTAGACCAGTTAACGGAGATGATCCGTTCGGGGCAGCGGGAGGAAGCGATTGAGCTATTCCAATCCGCAGCCGAAATAAGCCGGGCAGAAGCGATACGGCAGATCGACGAACTGGAACAACTCTGCTAACCAGCGCGGACTACTTGATCTCACTCAAGCTGACCGGCGACCGGTTGTTATGCGATGCTTCCACGGCAGCCAGCACGCGCTGGACCTTGTAGGAATCGGCGAAATCAGGCAGTGGAACCACCGGCTGCTGGCCACCAATGGCCGTAAACATATCGGCCGCCTGGTTAATAAAGCTGTGTTCATATCCCAGCACGTGGGCCACGGGCCACCAGGCTCCGGCATACGGATGATTGGCATTGCCATTGGTCACGTTGATCGTGGACCAGCCCTGCAGTTCCTCCGGCAAGGTGGCGTCGTACCAGTCGAGCTCGTTCATCCGTTCGAAGTTAAAGCGGATGGCCCCCTTCTCACCATGAATCTCCAGCCGATTTGCATTCTTGTAGCCGGTCGAGAGGCGAGTCGCTTCGAACGTTGCCAGGGCGCCACTTTCCATGCGGGCAATAAAGAGGACGATATCGTCAACAGTACAGGCACCTCGCTGCTCACCCCTCTCCGCTCCACGACCGGAGATTTCACCACCCCCACCCTCGAGAATAATTCGATCCTTGATGACGGTTTCCATGCTGGCACCCACCACCTCGTCGACTTCATCCCCGGTAATAAAGCGGGCGGTATCAATCGTGTGGGCACAGAGGTCTCCCAACGAACCGGACCCAGCCACTTCACCCTGGAACCGCCACATCAGGGGCGTATCGGGGCCGGCCCAGTCCTGCAGGTAGCAACCCCGGATCTGGTAGATCCGACCCAGCTTTCCTTGCTGGCAAATCTGGTGTGCCAGGGCGATGGCTGGACAGCGCCGATAGTTGTACCAGACAAAAGTCTGGCCGCTTGCCTTCTCCGCTGCTGCGGCCATCTGGCGAGCGTTATCGAGTGTATTGGCCAGTGGTTTTTCACAGGCCACGTGCTTGCCTGCTTCCAGGGCAGCAATGGTGTGTTCCGCATGTACGTTGTTGGGGGTCACCACGTCGACCAGATCGATTTCTGGATCGTTCACTGCGGCCTGCCAGTCGGTGGTTGAACTCTGCCAGCCCCATTGCTGGGCAAAGGCACTCAACTCATCCGCATTGCGTGCGGCAATGGTGTGCATCACCGGTTCGACGGGCAAGTCAAAGAACTTGGCAACTTTCAAATAAGCATTGGAGTGTGCCCGTCCCATGAACTTGGAACCGATCAACGCAACATTACAGACCTGGCCTGGCATTTCATGATCTCCCTGGAACTAACGCGGTTGTTTAATAATCGACATCCACCCACTTTTGATCCTTGTTGCTGCTGAGCACGGCCTCGCAAATGGCAACTTCTTTATGGCCATCTTCGAAAGTACTCCAATCCGGTTCTGCCGGCATCGGGCCAGCGGACACAGCCCGGTAGACATTGCGAAACAGGTTCTTGGGTCCGTCCGGATATGCTTCCGGGTGTCCGCCCGGATAGTGTGCGTACTCGCGAGCTGCTTCATGCAATAGCGAGGGATCTTTGATGAGGACTTCATTGGCCTTATCACGATAACCAATCCACATTTCATTGGGGGTTTCCTGATCCCAGGCCAGGGCACATTTGGATCCATCCATTTCGAAGTGCAGTCGATTCTTTCGACCGGCGGCAACCTGGCTGACCGTGAACACACCATGAGCTCCGTTGGCCAGTTCAAACAACACCGATGCATAATCTTCGGTGTTGATTTCCTGCGGTTCGTAATCACTGGGATCGAGTTCTTTGCCGGCATACGTTTCAACTTCTTTCTTGGGTTTCATACGCGTCTTGTGCACCGTCTGCAAGTCGGCGAAAACGCGCGTAATTGACTGGCCACTGATGAATTGGATTAAATCACACCAATGACTGCCAACATCGGCCACGGCGCGGCTATCGCCCGACAGTTCTGGAACCAGTCGCCAGTTCCAGTCGGTCGGGTAGTAAAGCCAGTCTTGCAAGTAAGAGCCATGAATAGCAAAAACGTCTCCCACCTCTCCGGATCGCACCATTTCACGTGCATGCTGGATCAGCGGATAAAAGCGATAGTTAAAGTCGACCGCATGAATTAAGCCAGAACTCTTGGCAAGGCTAACCAGTTCCTTACTTTCGGTGGTATTCATGGCCAGTGGTTTTTCACTGATGACATGTTTGCCGGCGGCCAGGATATCTCGATTCACCGCGAAATGGAGATGGTTGGGGGTACAGTTATGGACGACCTGCACATCCGGATCAGCCAATAAATCCTGGTAGTTACCGTAGGAACGCGGAATCGACATTTCCGCGGCCTTCTGCTGCGCCAACTCCTCGTTGGCCTCAGCCACGGCCAGGATCTCCACGTTCCCCAGCCGTCGAGCGGCTTCCACGTGTGCGGGACCAATAAACCCCGTGCCAATAATACCAGCTGTTATTTTCTCGGGCATAATGCCTCATCCTTCTACCTGGAATTGTCTGTGAACACGAAAACGGACCGGCCTTCGACATGTCTCAAGGGATCGATTTTATCTCGCCCGGGACTGAGTAAGCAAGCGGACGACCATTCATTTTATGGCACCTGGAAAATGGCCTTTTCTCGTCCTTTAAACTGCCGCACGACTTGGCCCGGAAGATCCTCCCCAACTGTCTGCGGGATGACTACAATAGGGGCACCGCATGGTCGCCTGAAGTGGCCGAATCACCCTCGATTTTGACGACAAACGTTTTCTTGCTCAGGAACGAAGCATCATGAACCGCATCGCCCATTCGCCCCGAAGTCCTTCTGTCCCCTGGCGACAACTCCTGATCGTCCTCACGGTTGTCGGTTCTGCCATCACCACGGTCAGGGCAGCAGAGCAGCCAAATATTCTGTTCGTCTTCACCGACGACCACGCCTACCAGTCTATTTCTGCTTATGGTTCACGGATCAATCAAACACCAAACATGGACCGGATTGCCCGCGAGGGGATTCGATTTGACAACTGTTACGTCACCAATTCGATTTGCGGTCCGATGCGAGCTGCCATCTTGACGGGAAAATACAGCCACGTGAATGGCTTCATGGTCAATGGCAACCGATTTGACGGATCCCAACAGACCTTTCCAAAACTGCTCCAGGGCGCCGGCTACCAGACAGCGATCGTTGGCAAGTGGCACTTATCGAGCCAGCCTACTGGCTTTCATTACTCCGAAGTACTAATCGGCCAGGGACC
>JAYGDG010000877.1:0-4680 GCA_046583015.1 Pirellulaceae bacterium
CACTGCTGTAAATGAAGTAGTCGGTACCCGCTTTCGACAGTTCTTTATCAGGTTCGATACCATACTTCTCTTTCATCCAGGCCTGGAAACGCGAAGGTCGCGTGACCGCCTCAAGCAGCTTCTTCTGCTCTGCCTCGCTCAATTGATCCAAGGCAGGCTGGTTATCGGTCTTTTCTGTTCGAGACGCAAACTTGGAACCGTTCTGAATGGCAGCTTCATAAACAACATCATTGATTGCTTTAACCTTTGCCAGGATGCGACGATCATTGAAAACTGCCCCGATGAAGACCAACAGCAACAGGTAGATAATAATTCGGTCAATCGTAAAGAAACTCTTAGATGCTTTCCCAGGTTGCTGGGGTTGATCGGCGCCGACTGGTGCTGAGCTTGCGGAATCATTCATCTTGTTGGATCCATGTAGGGTGAAAAGTTAAGTCATTCATCCGAGGAATCTAATTGTACTGCCTTGAAGATCGCGTGCAAAGCAACCCCTGCGTAAACTGCAGCCAGCGTTTCAGGCATTGTAGCTGGAAGACTTGTCATCCACTTCGAAAGCCGGTGTTTTAAGGCCAAGTTTCTCTCGCATAAGGGCACCCTGTTCCTTGAACCAGTCGAACAAGATGACAACATCGGTGCCCATGCAAAAATGTTTGATGCCCATTTCGAGATATTTCTGTGCCTGGTCAGGACTGTTGATTTCAGCGCGGGGTGCAATGCCACACTTCAATGCCGTTTCGATGACGTACTGTTCCGCTTCCTGGACTCTTGGATGACTCCACTGACCGGGCAGATCAATGCTGTTGCTGTAGTCGGCCGGGCCGAATTGCACCATGTCGACCCCCGGCACCGCCAGCAGTTCCTCCAGGTTTTCAACAGCCGACTCTTTTTCAATCATCAGGGCAACGACGGCCTTATCCAGGGCCTCTACAAATTCCGGGGATCCTCCCTCCATGACGAAACGAACATCGCGACGCATGCCGACTCCATGAATACCTCCAGCCGAGGGTGTCTCGGCCCGCACCGCCTTGACGCACTCCTGGACATCTTCAACCGTCCGCGGATCGGCGAACAGGACATTCTGAATACCTGCTCCAATTGCCCGAATGGCCAGGTAGGTGCGCGGCTCCTGTTCAATTTTCATCATGCAGGACATGTGAGAAAACAGGTCGATGGCGCGTCCTATGTTCTCCAGCGCATAGAGATCGTAGGGTGCATATTCGGCAACGAACTCGACGTAATCAAACATTCCTGAATAGCCAGCCAGTTCATGAACCGTCGGCCAGGAGCTATGGATGTGTACTCCCAGGCTGGGCTGGTCAGCATCGAGTAGTTCGCGGAGCGGGTTGGGACGCATGTTGATTTGTTCCTGGCAGCAGTGGTCAGGACCGGCAAAGGCCTGGTCGGTTCTCCCGATTTCTTTTACCGGTCACTGACGTGTTCAGCTAATCTCCTAAAACCTTAATACGAATGTTGCGATACTCGTGGGCTCCATTCTCCCCCTGGAAGCCGATGTAACCCTTCTTGAGTCGGTCCAAGTCGTTGGAAGTGCTAACCAGTTTTCCATTGAGCCGCACCTCCGCCTGGGGACCCACGATCTTAATCTCGTACATGTTCCAGTCGTTAAGCGGCTTGAGTACCTGCTGAGTCAGGTCAACATCCAGTTTATGTTTCGCTCCAAAGATCTTCGCCATGCGAACCGTATTCTCAATCTGTATTTCATATTTCTTGCTGGGCCAGTTCTTCCCCTCGATCCCCGACCTGATAAAAACCCCGCCGTCCTGCTTTGCCTTGAGAAACCGCAATTCCAACTGCAGGATGAAATTCGAATACTGCTTGTCGCTACGCAACCACCCCAGGCCCCCATTGTGCTTGAGAACCCCGTCGACAGCCGAGAATTTGGCACCATTCATCAGCTGCCAGCCGGCCAGCGATTTACCATCAAAAAGCGGTTCGAATTCGTCGGCCACCAGTGGACCACTAACCAGAAGTAACAAGACCAAAACTAGTCTGCCGTGAGTCGTTGCTTTCATATCGCTCTCCTGTGAAAGCGGGATATCCGCTGAAAAAGGTTACCTGGAACCACTCCAGGATTTCACTGCCGCTCATTGTAACAACCGGACAACCCTTTGGGCAGGATTCAGGCTAACGGATAAAAAAGTCCTTGTGTGGCAGCGTTAATTGGTAGAGACTTATAGTATTGGGCAATCGGCGGTTCGCACGGCATGCTGCCTGCGGAACAGCTGCTATTCTGGCCAACCTTAAGCAGGCAAGTGAAACCTTGAGAGATCAGAACAGAACCTTAACGGGGTATCGAGCGATGTCAAAACATCGAATAAAAACTGTCTCCAGACCACCTTCGCCCCTGGTGATGGGACTACTGCTTGTCAAGCTCATGGTGACTTCCACCGGATGGACAGCGGAAGAGTACGTTCCCTTTCAACTGGCGGATAAACGGGGCGGCCTGGCTCGGCTGAAAGGTTTCAAAGTGAAGGCCGATGAGGGTGACGTTGTCTTGACCGTTAAGTCGCTCACCAATGAAACGTTCGTGGTACTGGAGAGCCCTGGGGAAGACAAGAAGCCAGTGGAATCCCGGCCGATCTTATTCAGTGCCTTTTCCGAAAGTACGAAACGCCTGATACGATCTTCGAACAGTGCGCGACTTCTTACCGCAGCACAGAAACAAAAACTCGCTCGCCTTAAGAGCGAGCAGGCCACCAGTGCAGCTCAATCCCTGATCAAGAGTTACGAACAATTCATCAAAGACGAAAACGAGCCGGCTGCCGTCAAGGAAGCTGAACTCAAGGAGACCATTGAACGCAGCTTTCGAATGCTTAAGACCCGTGACCAGCGAGAACCGCTGGTGCAATATGTCTATTCACTCATTCGTGCCCAGCTGGACGAACGGGGAACATCGCATCGACAATTGGAATTCCTGGTCCGCAGCTACCCCCATTATTGGAGTGCCCGGCGGGCGCTGATCTATTCGGTCACCAATGAAAAGTCGTATATCCGCGGCGCTGCCGAATTAAAGAAATTCTATACTGACTTAACGAAGGCCATTCAATCTGGAAACCATTCCAACGACGAGTTAGAAGCTCTCCTGGCCGAGTATTTCTGGGTGGTCGATACGGCAGCGGTTTTCGAAATGAAACCAAAAACAAAAAAAATTGCGGACTTGATCCTCAAGGATCCACGCTCCAAGCAAATGATCGCGGATGCCGAAGAACGATTGCAAGCCGTCATTAAAGATCAGCAGCAGCGGGCAGCGGAGAAGGCAGCCGAAGAAAAACAGCGCATCTACAGCCTGATTGGCAAGGCAAAACCGCTGTTCGACACCGCTGAAAAAGAATACCGGCGCAAGTGGGATGCGACGCTGCCCCTCTACCAGCGGGCCATGGGCAACTATCAAGTGGCCGAATTCAGATTCCAGGAAGCATACCTGGCATACCGCCGGGCGGTGGCAAATCACGAACAGATCTCCAGCCAATTGGCCAATGCACGGGCAAAACGAAATAACGCAGGAGAACAGGACAAGAAGTCCTTTGAGGACGAAGTGAACCGTTTGTCAAACGAACTGACACGGGTGGCCAACCGGGCCAGCTTCGCCGAGCAGACGGCAGGCCAGGCGAATTTGTTTCGAAGGAACGCATTTTACCAAATGCGTGGCCTGAGCATGCAATTGCAGCAAATCATGGTCTCGGCACGCGGCTTCTTGTTTACGTTCTCACGCGAATATTTCGAGGCGATCGAAAATGATTCCGAGTTGCAGGGTAAATACAAGATCCTGGAAAACACGGTGGTCGGGATGCGTCAACAGCTATTTTCCCTGGCGATGCAGAAACAGGGCAAGTCAAAAGCGAGCGAACTGCTCAAAGAGGAATCGCAACAGGTCGTCGGGCTGTTCCAGTTCTCGCCACATCAGGCCATCCTGGAACTGAAAGCCGAGTTGCAGGAGAGATCCAGCAGGTAAGGGACCTTCCCCACCCCACATCAAGGCAGACCAACTGCCAGCGCTGGCAAAGAAGATCAGGCACCAGGCAGTTCACGGTCTCTTATCAACCTGCCAGTTCTTGTTTCGACGCAGTCCATAATAAGGATAGTAATCCCAGGGCGCATCGAGGCCCAGGGCCCGCGGATCTTTGGTCTGAACCAGGCGGTCCTGCAGTTGAGTACTGAGCCGTTGCCTTACCCTGTCAAAATCTGGATTGCCAGCCAAGTTCCTCAACTGGCCAGGGTCTTTCTTTATGGAATACAATTCTTCGGCCGAACGCTTGGCAAAAGCCAGTTCATAAAAACGCTTGAAGCCAGGCTTGTCCTTGTTGTCCATCAGCAACTGCTTGGTCGGTGAGGAGTCGACCTCACCAAAAGGAATGTAACGGGCGCAGAACTCGCGGTTCGGGTTGCCCGCTGGCCAGCGGGCAGGTTCATAATTGCGGATGTAGAGATAGTCCTGGGTGCGGATGGCACGACAGGGATAGCCCTTGCCCCCCTTGCGACAACCGTCGTGGCGTTCCATGGCAATAAACGCCGTGGACTGGTCCTGAAAACTTCTTTGTTCCGGCTTTCCCTTGTTGTCAAAGACGTCCATCAAGCTGCGGGCGGTCATCATCTCCGGTGCCTGCAGACCGGCCGCAGCCAGGAAGGTGGGGGCCATGTCGCTGAGATTTACCAGGCCGTTGT
>JAYGDG010000182.1:0-2403 GCA_046583015.1 Pirellulaceae bacterium
CTCAGGTTTTTGTATCCAAGCCGCTCGCGGCTGCTAGTAGTTTTGACGTTCGGCGTGTCCGCTTCTGCGCTGGGTGATGACTGGCCGCATTGGCGTGGAACGGGTCGCGATGGAAACGTGGCGGAATCGTCCCATTTCCAGGGGGGCGACTGGCCACCAGGCAAGCCGCTCTGGACGACCAACGTCAACTCCGGTGGCAGTGGTCCGATCGTGATCGGCAACCGCCTCTATACGATGGGCTGGAAATATGGTCGGGATACCATCTATGCTCTGGATACGGCCACTGGAAAAATCGTTTGGAAGCAGTCCTATCCCTGCCCCGAGTACGGGCGCGTCAGTGAGGGGGACAAGGGGCTTTACTCCGGCCCTTCTTCCTGCCCCAGCTATGACGCGAAGACCGGATACCTGTACACCCTCAGTACTGACGGTGACTTGATTTGCTGGAACACGCGGCAGCAGGGAAAACGGATCTGGTGGATCAATTTTTACGATCTCTACCAGGTGCCGCAGCGGCCCAAGGTGGGGCGGCGCAAGTTACGTGACTACGGGTACACGACCGCTCCACTGCTGCATGGCGAGACGGTGATTGCCGAAGTGGGGGACGACGAGGGAAACTTGATGGGGTTTTCCAAGCGGACTGGCAAGCGGCTCTGGATGTCACAATCCAAAGTCCCGGCCGGCCATACGGGAGGGATCGTGTCGATGACCGTCGATGGCTTGCCCTGCGTCGCCGTTCTGACGATTCGAAACCTGCTGATCGCCCGGCTGGACCCGGGGCATGAAGGGGAGACGCTTGCCGAGTTTTCCTGGGTGACGGATTTTGCCAATAACGTGGCGACGCCGACCGTTTTGAAGAATTCGGTCATCATTACCTCCGAATACAACCAGTATGCTACGACGCGACTTGATATTACCAGTGCGGGCATTAAGCAAGTTTGGAAGCAGCCTTATGCCTCGGGCGTCTGCCCGCCGGTGATTCACAAGGGATACGTCTACTGGTGCTGGCGCGGACTTTATTGCCTCGATTTCAAGACGGGCGAACCGATCTGGCGAGGCGGTGGTTTTGGTGACACGGCCTCTTGCATTGCCACCACCGATGACCGCCTGATCATTTGGGGTCGCCGTGGTGACCTGGTGCTGGCCGAAACGGCCACTCGATCTCCCAAGAAATACCAGGAACTGGCCCGCCGAAAAGATCTCATGGAGAACGATGCCTGGCCTCATATCGTACTCTCGGGCGGTCAGCTGTACTGCCGGGATCGCGACGGCAATATGCAGTGCTTTGTGCTGTCGCGGTAGAGCAACCGTTACCGCTGGATCCAGAGTTCGGCACCGATCAGGCTGGCTCCTGTCTCTTTGGTCTTTACCATCACCCGGTTGGCACCGAGCCGGATGGCTTGCACGGGCACCTGGCAGACGTACCGCTGAACATCGTTGACTTTCTTCCCGGCAGCAGTCGGTCCAAAGTTTGCCGAGCCAAACAGAATTTCGGGCCTGCTCTCTTTCTTGAGCCCCCTGAAATCGACCCGCAGTTCGGCCGTTACGTCGAAGCCAACACCAGTCAGGTCCTCCGGCACCATCAGAGAGCGGCGCTGGAACTCGTTTGGCTTGAGCGTCATAGGTAAAGCCTGGGAAAAGTCGGTGACATCCTTGGCCCAGTAATGCGACGGCATCCAGAAACCGGCATCAGAGATCGCGTATTGGATGGTTTTGGAGGTAAGTTGCTGGGAAGAACCGATCCGCCCGAGTACCTGTCGTGCATAATGTCGATCTTCAGGAGTGCCCGGTCCTGGAAACAGATTGAATACATAAATCCCATCGGCGCCGTCGTGCCAGAAGCGGGAGGCTGCGCCGAACCAGGACTCCACCGGTTGCGGGCTGCTCTTACCACGTGGTGGTCGGTACAACAGGCCCGACTGGCTCAGGCAGGGGTAAACCGGTACGCCGTGTTTCTTTCCCAGCGAGACCATTTCCTTAATCGGCAGGTCAAACGTGATGTAACCGCCGCCGAGTGCCACCGTGTCGAGCAGTTTTTCTTCCAGCCAGGCCTTGGTGTCGATGCCGATATGGCGACCATGCTTGATCGTTGACGGAATCCGCGCTGCCAGCAGGAACGGCTTACCCTGGCGAGCACTTTCCTGCAGCACGACCTGGCGGATATTCCTGACCAGCCGAGTCAGGATGGCCGTTTGGGCGGCAGTTGCTGGCTGACCTTCAAATGTTGTGCGGAAGTAGAAGGGAGCGCGGAGGAAATCAAGCTCCACACCATCGACCGGGTAGTTTTTCAAAACCTCGCGGATGATCTCCAGCAGGCGGGGTTCGACATCCGGGTGCTCGAAATCGACCAGGCTCCAGAGGCTGCGGCGATCGTTGTGTTTTTGTCCCTCGGCCAGCGTGGACATG
>JAYGDG010000308.1:0-2093 GCA_046583015.1 Pirellulaceae bacterium
AAAGCACTGGCCGCATTGGTCACCAGGTCACTGTTCATGAGCGAGAGGGCCTGCAGCGGTACGGTCGACTGGGATCGGCGCGTGCAGTTGGTTTCGATATCTGGCTGATCAAACAGTTGCAACATGGAGACCGGGGCCGAGCGCTTGTTGCGCAGGTAAATCGATCGCTTTTGTGGCAACTTGCCGTCATTGACCACCACTTCACCATCGGAGCGGGTTGCAATGGCAACCGGGTAGCCATACATCTGTAACTGCAGTTCACCGGCCACCTGCAGGATACTGTCTCGCAGCGGCTCTGCTTCCAGTCGTCTGAGGTTTTGTCGCCACAGCAAACGGTTTTGCGGATCGACCTTTTCCGCCCGGTCGGCCAGGTTACCTTCGTTTCGCGATGCCTGCTGATAGGCTGTCGAGGTAAGCATCAAGCGGTGCAATTGCTTCAAGCTCCAATCGCCTGCTTCCAATTCTAAGGCCAGCCAGTCAAGCAACAGCTGGTGAACCGGGTCTTCGCCAGCCCACCCAAAATCTTCGATCGTTGCCACGAGGCCCTCTCCAAAATGGTGCAACCAAAGTCGATTCGCCATCACGCGCGAGGTAAGCGGATGGCGGGGTTGCGTCAGCCACCTGGCGAATGCTGCCCGTCTTCCCGAAGTCGGTGCGTCGGCCTCGGCTGGAGTCCAGTCAAACGGCTTTGGAGCCTTGATCATTTCCGGCACGCCAGGCCTGACCAGCGGGCCCGGTGTTTGAGCATCACCGCGACGGAGCAGGGGAGTGTAGGGGTCAGCCTTCACATCGTAAGCGGCATAGATGTAGTCAAAGTGCAGGCGGCGGCGTTCTTGGGCAGCGATCGCGGCATTCTTCTCATCGATCGTCTTTTTGTACTGGGCCAATGCCTTGACCAGTTCGGCCTCGAGCTTGGCCGCAGGAGGCCGCAAGAATTCAGTGAACTTCCCGGCCAAGTACTTTTGGACTTCACTCCGCTTATCCGCTGCGGCGCCGATCGCAGCTACCACGTCGTCACGGATTTGCGGCGAGATGGACTGTAACCTCTGCTGGTAGAGCTCTTCCGTCTGGCTCTTTTTAAACTCGGCAATTTCCTTCTTTAGAGCAGTAACCTTTACATCGACTTCCTTATTGCGTGCAGTGGACAACTCAAGCTGCTTCTTCGATGCAATGGGCCGCTTCCGATCACGGAAAGGAACCCATTTCTCAAGGCTGTAAACCGTCATCAGGATTGACTGCAGTTGATAGTAGTTTTTCTGCGTCAGGGGATCGAACTTGTGATTGTGGCACTTAGCGCATTTAACCGTGATCCCCATCAGGCTACTGGTCAAGATCGTCATCTGGGCATCAATCGTCGGGTAATAGTAGAGACCGTTGACGTTCTTGATAGTCTTAAAATCTGGACGACTGGAATCGGGGCCTGTTCTCAGGAATCCTGTCGCAGCCATCGCCTCAACCACGTCTGCCGGCAGAGAATCAGCGCTGTTGTAGTGCTTCCAGTAGTCGGACAATTCATCGCCGGCCAGTTGTTGACTGACAAACTGGTCGTAGGGCAGGTCCTTGTTCATGGCCTTGATGACATAATCGCGATAGCGCCAGATAAGCTGGCGGTCCTGATCGGCCGACAGGACGCCCGCCGAATCGGAATAGCCGGCCACATCCAACCAGTGACGTCCCCACCGTTCCCCGTAACGGGGACTGGCTAGTAGACGATCAACCAGTTGCTCGTAGGCATCGGGAGCCTGATCGGCAACAAACCCGGCAACTTCCGGCGGCGCCGGCAAGATCCCCAGCAGGTCCAGGTAAAGCCGACGAATAAGTGTCGGTCGTGAAGCGCGGGGCGAAAAGGAAAGCTGTTTTTCCTGCAGCTTCTGCAGCAGGAAGGCATCGATCGGATTGGAGATACGGTCTGCCTCAGCAACCGTTGGCACTGCCGGTCGCTCCGGCGGCAAAAAGGACCAGTAATCATATTCGGACGGGTCGTAACTCGCCTTGGCCTCGGAGACTTCCAGTACTTCCTTGGCATCAGTCTTGGCACCCTCATTGATCCAGGTACGGATGAGTCCCTTTTCGTCGTTCGTCAGCTTGGGACC
>JAYGDG010000349.1:0-11711 GCA_046583015.1 Pirellulaceae bacterium
GGAAAAGTCTGGCGCATTGGCTTGATGGGGCATGCTTCTCGCCGATCTAATGTGCTCACCTTTCTCGATGCCCTTGAGCAACTACTGATCGAACAAGGCCACTCCTGCCAGCCAGGCGCCTCGGTAGCAGCTGCCAGTGCCGTTTAAACTCTTCCGGTTGGCCAGGGCAAGCACCATAGTCAAGTTCCGCAAATTACCCACTCTGCCTCCCCGACCGACCGCCAGGATCCCCCGATCAATCATGGCCTACTTTCCAGAACTACGCTTTCTCCGCTACTGGGGTGTTGCACGGGTAGAAGCTCATTGGTAGGCTGCCAACTAATTAGCCCGCCTTAAAGTACGAAAACTGCGCTGCGGTAGTCTTCCTGACTCTCTTCACTTGACTGGGAGGGGGTGGCAGTACTATCGGCACCGATGCAAGATAGAAACAAAATTCAGGGAAGGTAATGTCTTGCCCTCTAGTGGACCGTACCTCTGTTACCCGGGGCCAGAGATCAAGATGGGGTCGGTACGTGGGTACTTGCCTCTCATTTCTGCACATGGACGGTCAGCACGGGCGCAACATATCTCAGGGGTCGAGAACAAACCATGCTAGTTCTTAGCCGCAAGGTCGGGGAACAAATCCAAATTGGTGACGAGATCACGGTGACCGTGGTTCGCATTGCCGGAGGGAGCGTGCGGCTGGGTATCGAAGCGCCCAAGACCACTCCGATTGCCCGTGAGGAGTTGCAGGAAAGCCTGCAACAGGAAGAAGTTGATCGGAAACTCCCCGATCAACCATCTCCGCTGGACTAGCCTTCAGCTCCTCGATCAAAGCCGAGACTGGGTATCTCCACTGGAGATACGGGGCGTCGACTCTGTCCTTAAATCAATGATCCGGGAATCTTGATTTCCTTTCAAGCCACCGTGTTGACGGAGATATTCAACCAATCGGGCAACCTTATCGGTTGCTGCTGCCTCACCTTTCAATTCGCTGCCGGGTGCTTTTCCCCAGCGGATTCGTTGTTGACTGCGAGTCAGCAAATCATAACGAAATTCTGACCGCGTCGAGTCACCCTCTTGCGACACAGCAACTACCCGGTACAAGCCACATTTCTGCCAGTCGATGTCCTGCAACAGTGATGCAATCGCCGCCCCTCCTTCCACGCGTTCATCTCCCCAGGACGTCCCCAGCTGTCCAATCGGCTGATGGTAATCAACAACAACCCTCAAGTAGTCTCGGGCCTGCTCGGGAGAAAAATCTCCCGGGGGCAACACTACCCCAAAACGGTCAACAGGCATCAGGCCCGGTTGTTTATCAGCAAGCACTTCGACCATCGCAACTGGACAGCGATAAACCAGCTCCACCTGGACTTGTGGCCCCGGACGTTTCTGAACTCGCTCCACGCGCTCCACCCAGCTATGAATTTCAAAGGCACGAGCCACATTGACCGTCAGCTGATGGTCCAGTATCGGCATATTTGTCAGGCTACCCTGAAGCATCACTTCTTCTTTCACGTCGCTGCGAATCCAGGCGGGTTGTGGAGTCAGTTCAATCGAGCTTGCCTGGAGCCGATATTCGCTGCCACCGGTGGCAGCAGAGCCCCATCGATTCCAACTTGCTACCAGGATAACAATTACCAGCACCGCCACGGTCGCCATAGTCAACAAGCGTGCGAAGCGACCGGTAGGCCACCAGCGGCGAGAAAACAGCCAGGAAAATCGTCCCCTTCCATGTTCGTCTGCAGCATTCATTGCCATCCTCCTTGATGGCCCGTGCTATGGGCAAAATCGGCGTGTCACGCGCAGGTTCCGAGGAGAAACACGTGCGCTGCCACATCACCAAATCTCAGTCTGCACTTCCAGTTCTATACCAGTTCGTTCCTGGACCTCTTGTCGGATCATTTCGATTAATTCCAAAACATTTTGACTCGTCCCATTCTCCTGAACGAGAAGAAAGTTGGGATTCTCTTCACTAACCTGGACTCCGCCGACCAGATGCCCCTTCAACCCTGCCTGTTCAATGAGACTGGCAGCCGTTATACCACCCGGGTCCTTGAAAACAGCGCCTGTCCCTTGTTGCCCTGATGGTTGCTCTGATTTTTTGACAATCCAGGAAGTCTGCATTCGTTTCACGACTTCCTGAGAATCGGCCTCTTCCAGCGTAAATTCGCCGGTAAGAATCACTAACTCGTCGAGGCTGGCCTGGCGATAACTAAACCTGAGTTCCTCGCTGGTCCGAGTCACAATCGTACCATCCCGAGTCATCACAACAGCCTGTGTTGTCCATTGACCAATATCACCACTTTGCGTGCCTGCGTTTCCATGCAAAGCCCCACCTACGCTGCCCGGGATACCTGCCAGTTGTTCCAATCCCGCCAAACCAGCTCCAACTGTAGTTGAAACCAAGTGAGCCAACTTCGCTCCCCCACCAGCCCGAACCTGGCATCCGTTAATCTCAATTTGGGAGAACGCCGCCGCAGAGAGATGGAGCACCATCCCCGGAACGCCACTATCCGATACCAGGATATTTGATCCTCCGCCAAGCAGGTGAACCGGAACATCCTGATCGTGACAGCGGCGTACAATTTCGGCCAACTCTTCTTCGGTCGACGGTTCCGCAAAATACTCAGCAGCACCGCCCAGTCGAAACCACGTAAAGGGAGCTAATGACTCTTGCTCACGAACAATATGTTCAAATCCACTAAACAACGCCAAACATACCTCGATAAACGGGACTTCTCGCGAAACCACCAGGCTCAGTGGAAACGATAATTGCGACTGGATCCTGCGACTAAAATCGGTCTCGCCATGGCATAAACCGTGGGTTGGGGATAATAGGCGGCAGATCGTATGCTGTCAATGTGAAGCCGAGAATTTCTGCATAAGATAGGCAGACTGGCAAGCTATCGTGGGCCGGGAAAACTAGCCCGTTCCCAGGTCTCCGAACCCCTTCTAGCAGTCGTCTCGGCTACTGGCAGCACCTCAAATCAAACCATGTTGGTACAGAGCATGACAGTCTCCACCCATTCTCGCCAGCGGTGCAAATCAACGTTCGCCAGTCCGGCTGAACGTGTCAATTCCTTGGTGGCTCGATAACCTGTATCGGGCGACTCGACAAAGACATTAAGGCGGCCGTTGCTACTGTAATTAAACTCAACCGTCACCGGGCTCAAGGCGGGTAAATCGGCCGGCAGATTCTCGATGATGCACTGGCCGATCGGCTGACACTGCTGAGGCGAACTGCGCTCACCTTCGACGATCTGGATCATCACCGAATCCTGCCCTGCCTTGTGAGTTTTAAAGGTTCGCTGGATGGTTACTGGCAGACGTGTATTCCTTGGTATGACCACTGCATTAATCTTGCGACCAGTCTTATTATCAGTTCCCACGATGCCCAGGCTATGTGAACTGACATTGTGATAACTCTGTTCTGGCTGCGCGTCATCATCATCTGCGACTCGGCAGTAACTTGCATGCAGGGCCGCTCCCAGTGCAACCGACGATGGATCCAGCATTGCCATGGCAGTTTTATCGGAGATGATTCCCCTAACCAGTTTTTGGATCATCGGCATCTGCGTCGCCGCTCCAACCAGGATAATCTGGTCAACATCCTGACCTGACCACTGCGCATTCTCCAGGGTACTGACGATACATTTGCGTACTCGTTCCAGCAATGAGACCGCCCGTTTCTCGAACTGCTCACGCGTAATTTTCACCTCAACGATATCACTGCCGCCTTGAAACCGAACGGTAACGGAATCTCGTTGTGTCAAACGAAACTTCACCGACTCCGCTGTTTTCCAGAGCCGGATGACATCTTCTGATCTCGCTCGAGGATCAGTGCCATGCTGTTCTTGAAACGCCTGGGCAATAATTTCCTCCAGACAATCATCCCAGTCTCGACCACCCAGCTTTAAATCCCCATCGGAAGAAATCGCTGTCCATTTTGGTCCTTGTCGTTCGAGTGCCATCACATCCAGTTTGCCAGCTCCCAAGTCAATGATCAGTACGTTTCCTTCCATGGCCGTGACTTGAGCGGCCTGATCTTCGTGGATTTGCTGGTAACCGTGGGCCAAGGCTGCTGCCATCGGTTCGTTAATGATATCGGTTACTTCCACACCGGCAATATAGCCCGCATCCTGCACTGCCTTCCTGGCGACTTCATCAAAGTGTGCCGGTACGGCGATCACAACCTGATCACACGGCCCCACCTGTCGTCGAACATTGTCAACCAGACGAGAGAGTATCAAGCCTAGTAAAACCTCTGGTGGATAACGACTATCTTGTAGTACTTCCGGGTAAAACTCTTTACCAACAAAGCGTTTGATCTCCAAGGCCAGGTCATTCGGACGCTGGTCGGTCAAAGAAATTGCCGCATCTCCCACGAGGGTACTGATTCCATCAATCAAGACGGCGCTGGGTACCTGCCACTGATCTTCGCCATCTCTGACAATCACCGGTTTCCCGACGGCATTCACGTAAGCCACCGCTGACTTGGCAGTCCCCAGATCAATCCCGACAACCGTTTGCGCCGCTGCTTCCGACGAGGAGGAAATACTGGCCAACAGCTCAGATGCAGCCAACATTCCATGAAGCTCGCGTGACTCGTCATCCCCGTCGTCCTGCTCACTGCGCAGTCCAGACTCAATGCTCTCAATCACTTCCGTTATTGACTGAAAACGATCATTCGGATTCTTGGCCAACATTCGCTTCAAGGCAGCATCTACCCAGTCGGGGATATGGCGATCGTATTCCTGGATCTCCGGGATCGGCTTTTGCGCATGAGCCAGCAAGGTGGTGATCATGTCCCCTTCGTACAGTGGCTTAGCCGTCAGCAAGTAGTAGAAGGTGCATCCCAAACTGTAAATATCTGTCCGGTGATCCACGCTGTGAGCATCGCGGGCCTGCTCCGGTGACATATAATTAACCGTACCCATGATCACGCCGGTCTGTGTCAGATTCTCTTCTTGCTTTTCTTCTTCACCGAAACGTGCCGTCCCCATATCTAGGATCTTGACACTGCCGTCGGCATCCAACATCAAATTACTGGGCTTAATATCGCGGTGCACGACTCCTCGCGAGTGGGCATACTGCAAACCTTGAGCCGCCTGCAAGACATAACTGATTGCTGTCTCCAGGGTTACCGGGCCATGTTGTTTCACGGTTTGAGACAGGGCCGAGCCATCCACGTATTCCATCACCAGGTAATGAATGTCCTGCGACTCACCCGCATCAAAGGCGGTGACGATGTTGGGATGAAACAACTTGGCCGCTGCCTTCACCTCCTGACGAAACCGGCTAACCTGCTCAGGGTCTTTCATGCGGGCGGATGGCAATACCTTGAGAGCCACTATCCGATCCATCGTCCGATGTTTGGCTTCGAAGACGCGACCCATTCCCCCGGCACCGATTGGCCTTAACAGCACGTAATCGCCCAGGACTGATAAACTCGGCTGGCCCGCCTCCGAAGAAACAGAAGGCAAATCATCAAGCAGATCGTGCGTCGTCTCCATCTCCTCTCCACCGAGCGTATCTTTGCCCGATTGATGAGACGACGCACGTGTCGCTTCCACGTCTTCTTCTTGACAATCTTCTAAGTCACGATCTTCCATGCGAGTTTCACAATAATCAAAAGTGAGCCGAACCACTGGTAACAGACACGAATCCTGCCTGTTTCCTGCTAAACCAACCTTAACCGATCGCCCGCCTCTTTAAAAGCAGACTGTTGCCTACCACCGACACGCTACTCACAGCCATCGCAGCGGCCGCTATCATGGGTGGAACCAGTAGCGTCTGCCCAGTGCCAAAAGCCACAAATAACCCGGCTGCCGCGGGTAATAACAGACCATTGTACACCAATGCCCAACCAAGATTCTGGTAAATTGTGCGCATCGTAGCACGCGCCAAGCGAACCGTATCGGCAACCAGTCTCAGGTCACTCCCCATTAACACCACATCCGCTGCTTCCACTGCGATGTCTGTCCCTGTGCCCAAGGCAATCCCCAAGTCTGCCGCTGCTAATGCCGGCGCATCGTTAATCCCATCACCCACCATCCCGACAACCCGACCGGCCGCTTGCAGCCGGGCAATTTCAGCTTGTTTCTGATCCGGTGTTACCTCGGCAATGAATTGCTCAATCCCCAACTGGTTGGCAACGGATTTAACCACAGCCTGGTGATCTCCAGAAATAATCCAGAGGTTCAGCCTCAGAGACTTCAAGTCAGCAACGGCCGCCTGAGCACTCGGTTTCACTGGATCACTCACCACCACCACTCCCTGAAAAACATTGTCCACTGCAACTAACAAGGGCGTACAAGCTTGATCCTTCGCTTGCTGGACTCGTTCTTGCATATCAGACGGCAAGCGAATCTGCAGCCGCTCCATGAGACGTTCATTGCCAGCTGCCCACTGCTGACTGGCCACCTCCGCCACGATCCCTTCACCTGAAAAAGTCGTCAGTTGACTCGCTAACGGCAATGGTTCTGAGAGGGGTTCGGCAGCTGCCACGATCGAAGCTGCAAACGGATGGCTACTCGCCATCTCGGCAGCAGCCAACGAACGCAAGAATTGTTTTCGCTCAACGCCCTCTACCAGCGCGACGTCCGTGACCGTGGCCTGTCCCTGTGTCAAAGTACCCGTTTTGTCAAAGATGAGAGTATTCATTTTTCCAGCAATTTCCAATGCCCGGGCTTCCTTCACCAGGATCCCCCGCTGGGCACCATATCCACTGGCTACCAGAATCGCCGTGGGGGTTGCCAAACCAAGTGCACAGGGGCAGGCGATCACGAGTACAGCAGTCATGCATTGAATTCCCTGATCCCAAAAACCAACCGCCGTCCAAACCACCACGGAAACCAGCGCAATGAGCAAAACAGCTGGCACGAAAACCTGAATCACACGATCGGCCAACCGTTGCACGTCAGCCTGAGATTCTTGAACACGTCGCACCATGGCGATCACACCCGCCAGCGATGTTTCCTGTGAATTCTGCGTTACCTGCGCTGTCAGACTTCCCTTACCGTTAACAGTTCCAGCAAATACAGGGTCTCCAGTCGTCTTCTCGACCGGCAATGATTCTCCGGTGAGCCAGGATTCATCGATGCCAGAAACTCCGGAGAGAATCTCGGCATCGAGGGCAACTTTCTCTCCGGGCCGAATCACCATAATTTCACCCTGAACGACATCATCGACCGGCACAGTCTCCACCTTCGCGCGTTGCACCATCACCGTCGGTGGTGTCAATTCTAAGAGTTTCCGTATCGCACCGGAGGCCTGCCCCTTAGACCTGGCCTCCAGGAATTTCCCCGCAGTAACGAAGGTCAGAATCAAACCTGCTTCCAGGAACATCGTCGCTTCGTCGCGCCAGAACAAGTGAAATAAGCCGCGACCATAGGCAGCTGTGCACCCTAAAGCAATCAGCGTATCCATATTGGTCGACAACTGCCGCGCTCGGCGCCAAGCTCCCCGGTAAAATCCCTTTCCCAGCATGACCTGCAAGACACTGGCAAGCAGCAACTGCACGTATCCCAAGAGACGAATGTCGTAGAACACCAGGAGCAAATGGATAACTAACAAGGGAACTGCGAAGCCCAGTCCCCACAGGAACCGTCGACGCCAGATGGAAGCTGCCTGTACTGGACGAGCAGCCAACTCTTGGGCTGTCTGTTGACCAGTTGCCAGACGCGCCGGGTAACCCGCAGCAGATAACTGAAACTCTAACTCGTCCGCCCGGCACTTCCTCGGATCGTAGTCGATGGTTGCCTGTTCCATGACCAGATTCGCAAAGGCTCGCTCCACGCCCGGCAACCGTAATGCCGCCCGCTCGACTCGCGAGGTACAACTCGCGCAGTGCATACCCGACACGTCAAAGACGATCCGCTGCAACTCCCCACCGGCGACCTCGGCAGTGGCCCCTAACGGGACAGCAAGCGACTGCTCTTCGCTGGCCATTGGAACCGTTAATTCTGTGTCCTGGGAAGCCAGCCCGTTCGCTTCAAACCCCGCCCCCTGGACAGCGTCCGCTAATTGGCTCGGTGACGTACAAGCACTGTCATAAACAACAGCGGCCTGCTGTTGTTGCAAGCTCACCTCGGCGCAACGGACACCGGGGACCTCCATCAGCGCTTGCTGCACAACCGAGACGCAATGGTCACAAGTCATGCCCTGAATATCGAGGGTGGTTTCGGTCATGGTAGCCTTCATTATACAGGTAATGTGTCGGGTCTTTGCAGCCCGCAGAGCAAATGGCACAATGCTCATAGGACTAACACCCGTTAATCCCATTTGCTCTACCGTCTAACCGGCTCACACCTGCCAGAATAACAAGCTCATGCTGACAGCCGAAATCGTCGCCATTGGAGATGAACTTACCAGCGGACAACGACTCGATACAAATAGCCAGTGGATTAGCCCGCGGCTTGCTGACCTGGGGATTCGTGTCCTCCTGCATACAACCGTTGCCGACGATCTGAAAACTGGAATTCAAGTGCTTCGACAGGCCATCCAACGGGTTGATCTGATCATCTGCACCGGGGGACTGGGACCCACCGCAGATGACTTAACTCGCGAGACCATTGCCCGGGCAACCGACCGGCCCTTGCAGCAGGATGATGAAGCACTAGCCCATATCGAGAATCTGTTTCGCACCCGCAAGCGCAAAATGCCGCAACGCAACACGATTCAAGCGATGTTTCCCGCAGGGAGCCTGGTCGTACCAAATCCTCACGGAAGTGCTCCCGGAATTGACCTGACGATCCATCCGGAAAACCGTGATCCTGCCCGTATCTTTGCCTTACCCGGCGTACCAGCAGAAATGGTCGAAATGTGGAATGCCACTGTGCAGCCCAGGATCCTCGTTCAAATAGGAGACCAGCGCACACTGACCGTTCACCACCAGGTCAAGTGCTTTGGTGTCGGCGAGAGCGATCTGGAACAGATGCTACCAGATCTCATTGCCCGCGGTCGCCAACCAAGCGTTGGCATTACCGTCAGCAAAGCGACCATCACCCTGCGAATTTCGGCCACTGGCAGTACGGAAGCTGCCTGTCGAACCCTCATGCAAGGAACCATTGATACCATTCACGACTGCCTCGGAGACCTAGTCTTTGCCGAGGGTGAACTCGAGTTGCAGCATGTGGTCCATGATCTGTTAAACGAAACAGGGCTCACCCTGGCAACCATAGAATGTGGCAACAGCGGTCTATTGACCAACTGGCTAAGTGAGTCGCGTCTCGACCCTAGCAGTTACCAGCAAGGGCTGGTGATTGGGCAACCGTCACGACTTGAACCATTGTGGAAAGATCCCAACCTGGGATCGCTCACTTCCCAGCCAGCCGAACAACTCGTGCAAACCGTCGCTCAACATGCCCTTGACCAACTGGCAACCGATATCGTATTGGTGCTAGGTCCGGAACCAACCGATCAATCCTGGACGCACGGTGATGACCGTATTCATTATGCACTGGCGCTTGGGGATCAGGTCTCCAGCAAGTCTTCGCCATACAGCGGGCACCCCGCTATCTTGCGAGCGCGCAGCGCAAAACAGGCACTCAATCATTTGCGACTGACGCTGCTGGCTTTATCAAGCGAAGCAACAGATTAAAGGCGATCAAACGGGGTTCGCGTCGGCCGATCGGCCAGCGGGGTCTCTATTCACTGCCACCGCTGGTCGCTTCCTCCTTTTTCTCCGGTTCCGGTGGTGCAAAGCTAACCACTACTTTGCCATCATCGGACCAGATTCGAACGACACTATCCTGGCCACCGGCAACGATAATTTTCCCGTCAGCAGTGCAGGAGACGGAATAAACGTAGTCTCCTGACCCACTGAAGGTCCGGACATTCCCGCCGTTATCGGTTTTTTTCATGTGGACGTTCTTGTCTCCGGAAGAAGCAACCACGTTAACACTGTCACCGACAAACTTAATCCCGGTCACTTCCTTACCGAACCCGGAAATAGTTCGCTTTTGATCGCCTGTTCGGAAATCCCAAATCTTGACGACTTTGTCGGCGCCACTACTGGCCAGGGTACGACCATCCGCACTCCAACTCACGCCGAGAACGTGGTGTGTATGTCCTTCAAAGGCCCTCACGAATTTTCCATCAGCTACCTGAAAGACCTTCACGAATCGATCTGCTCCGGAACTGGCAATGTACTGACCGTCACGAGAAAACTCGACAGAAAAAACAGTATCGCTGTGTGGTTCTTTAAGGGCCTGCACCAGTTTGCCATCAGCAACATTCCAAATCTTGATTTCACCACTACGCGACGGTTCCCCGCCACCGGTAACGAGTTGTTTTCCATCGCTACTAAAGTGCATCGAAACAACTCGGTCTTCGAAGATGTCGCTCTTCACACCGTCACCAATTCGTTGCACTAGTTTCCACTGCATTTCCACGTTCCAGATGATGGCTGCCTTGTCTGTGGAGGCGGTAAGCAGTGCGTTATCGGGCAGGAATGCCGCCACCGACAGTGGCCCGGCATGTCCTTCCAGAACATCGATCGCTCGCCCGGTTTCTCCATCAAAGATGTGAACTTTCTGATCATCTCCCCCCACGGCAAACGTCGAACCATCTGGTGAGAAAGCGACCATCCGCCAGGGTTTTTCTCCGTCGGTAGCTGCCTTTTTCGCAGTTTCTGACGTCGTCGTCTTATCCTTGTGCTGCTGTTCTTTTTGTTTAACGGTAGCGTCAAGTCCAGGAATCGCATCGGTTGCCTTCTTGACTGATGCAGTGGCCCGTTCTATCGTTCGTTTCGCTGCCTTGGCAGTTCGATCCGCAGAATTCTTTTCATCGACTGCCTTTTGAGCAGGTGCAGCCAGCTTCTTGACATTAGCGTCGGCCGCTTTGGCTTCGTTAGTTGTTTTCGTCAGCTCAGCATCGGCTTTCTTTTTCTCTTCCGCCGCAACTTTTGCCTTGGCGGTCAAGTCGGTTACGACCTTGTTCGCCTCCTGAAACGCTTGATCAGCCGCTTTACGCTTTTGCTCTTCTCCCTGGGCCGCCGTGGCCGCGTCGGCAGCGGCTTTTTTTAGACCAGCGTTGTCCGCATCTTTTTTCGCTGCCTCGTCGGCCTGCTTTTGCTTGGTAGCAGCTGCGGCCGCTGCCTTGGTGGCTGCATCAAACGTCTTTTTGGCAGCTGCTGCTGTCGCTTGGCCCTTTTTCAGGGCCGCGGCGGCCTCGGTGTTCTTCTGATCCCCAGCCTTTTTCGCTACTTCGGCCTTGGTCTTCGCTTCGTTAGCCGTTACCAGGGTCTTATCTGCGGCTTCTTTGTCAGCCACTGGCTTCTTGGCCGCTTCCACTTTCTTGGCTAACTCTTCGGTTGCCTTCTTGTCGGCTTCCTGTGCCTTTTTCAGGTTGTCATCTTCAGACTTCTTGCGTTTATTACCTTCATCCAGGTCTTTCTTAGCCAGGTCCGTGTGACGCTTAGCCAAAGCAACTTGCCGGCCCAGGTCCGCTAACTTCAGCTGTTCTCTGAAATCACCTTTCAGTTCAACAACCTGTTTTCCATCTGCCGCGTTCCATAACTTGATAGTCTTGTTATCACTGGTCGAAACGATCCGTGAACCATCGGGCCGTACGGCCAGCGCCGTTACCGGGGCCCCATGTGCCATTTGTCGAATCATTTTCCCGTCGGCAACTTGCCAGTGTCGCACGGTCCCATCCTGACTGGCCGAAACTAGCTGGGATTGTTTTTCCCCAGTCGCAACGAGGGCCAGCACGGGCCCGCCATGACC
>JAYGDG010000416.1:0-1959 GCA_046583015.1 Pirellulaceae bacterium
AGTCCATCGTTATTGGCATCAATATAGACACTGCCGGCCAGCGTGCTGGGGACGTAATCCAACACATTCACCGTCACGGTGGCTTGGGCCGTTTCACCGCTGCCATCGCCGATGGTATAGGTAAATGTCTCCTGAGCGTCAAAATCGGTGGCCGGTGTATAGAGAAGGCTCAATCCATCGCCGGCAATCGTGACCGTACCACCCTGGTCAGCAGTGCCAACGGCCGTAATCGTTAACGACTCACCTTCGTCAGGGGCTATCGAGTCATTACTGAGCGGATCAAGTACCTGAGCGGTAATGTTCTTCACAACGTCAAAGGTATCCGAGGTCGCCAGCGGAGGATCGTTCTCGGCCGTCACCGTCACGGTCACTTGCCCCACCGCCACACCACCATTTCCATCGCCAATGGTATAGGTGAACAACTCGTTGCCGAAGAAGTCTGCGGCGGGTGTATAGAGGAGCGCCAGGCTGTCTGTTGCCAGTTGAACCGTGCCTCCCTGGGTCGGGCTCGTCACGGTTGAAATTACCAGTGATCCACCATCTGTCCCAAGAGTGTCATTCGCCAGCACGCCCAGTGTCTGCATGGCACTGTCTTCGGCGAAGGTAAAAACATCGTTGTTAGCCGTAGGTGCGGTCTCGTCATCGATTTCGCCAACCTGGACCGTCACGTTGCCGACGGCTTGTCCATCATTTTCATCGGAGATCGTATAGCTGAACGTGTCGACACCGTTAAAATTAGCAGCCGGCGTATAGAGAACATGGGTTCCACTGGGGCCAATTGTCACCAGCCCATTCTGACTGGTTGCACTTACTGCAATAATCTCCAATTCTTCACCCACATCCGGAGCAAACGAATCGTTCTGCAAGAGATCCAGGAAGACGTTTTCACTGTTGGCATCAACCGTTACCAGGTCGCCTGTGGCGGTCGGATCATCGCCCTGCGGATGAACCTGTACGACGACTGTCCCTTGAAGACTGCCCGTCGAATCACTGGCCGTGTAAGTGATCGACTCCACCCCGAAATAGTCAGCTGCCGGTGAGTAAATCAGTGTCTTGCCATCGCTCGCAATGCTGACGGTACCATTTTCATCGGGCGTTCCCACACTAGAAATCGTCAGGGCTTCACCCCCGGAAGCCGGCGTATCGTTGAGCAGTACATCGAGCGTCACGCCTTGGCTGTCTTCGTCAAAATTGAAGAGATCTGACTCTACCGTGAATCCCACGTTGACCGGCAGCGATTTGCTCTGGTAGGCGATCTTGGCCGTGTTGACTGGATCATTGGAACCGTAGAGTAGCGTATCATGTTGAGGCAAAACATCTGCAGCATTCGAGGAAAAGACTTCGGTCCCGGCCAGGTTTGCCCGCACTGGAACGCTGAACAACACCTTCTCATCGCCGTCGCCTGTCGACAGGCCACTCATTGCTCCCACTTCATCAACCAGCCCCGCTTGAGAAAGATCACCGGAGATTGCATTCTGATAGAGGTCTCCAAAAGTGATCGGCCCGGTAATGCTGACTAGCTGGTTTTCGATCACTGCATCGAGATAACCGGCAGCAACTCCTTGCGGTGTCGTGCGTAAGTCCTGCACAAAGCCTCGCAACGTAAAGTCGTCACCAACGGTAACCTCCGTCAGCACGTTACCCAGACTGTCAATTGCATCCAGGCGGAAATTAACCAGGACTTCGCCAGTTACTTCTAGTGTCATGGTCTGAAGCCTGCTGTTACCAGCAGCATCGGTCGCTTTCACCGTCACCTGCTGGCTCCCCAATTGGGCGGCCATCGGTATCCAGGTAATCACGCCAGTCGTCGCGTTGATTGTCATCCCCGTCAATAAATCATCGATTGAATAGCTAAAACCAGCGTCTGCCTCTTCGGGATTCTGCACATCGTAAACCAGTGTTTCACCAATCACCGCGGCGGTCGGCGGAGTCGAGGAAAACTCTTCTACAGAGGTGTCG
>JAYGDG010000202.1:0-2568 GCA_046583015.1 Pirellulaceae bacterium
TTCCAGGGGATCCTTGGCCATGTGAAAAAGCCGCTCATCATTGTAAAGCTTCCAATTCTGCGTACGCACCCACTTGAGACCCGAACTGGCGCCTTCAGGCTCCACACCACCGGGCTTGGGTAACACCGCTTCCTCGCAGTAAGCAAACCAACGGGGTGAGGCGCCCTTGCCGCGTAGGCGGTTGGCGAAACTGACACCATCGATTGTCCGCCTGGGCGGAAGCGAGGCACCGGCCAAGTCCAGGAACGTCGGCAAAAAATCGCTGAAATCGACCAGGTCGTTTGCGACCTGTCCCGGTTCAATCGTGCCCGGCCAATTGGCAATCATCGGTACATTGGTCCCGGCATCGGTCAGCTGTTTTTTCCCTCCGGGGACCTCCCGATCGTGGCGGCGCGAGACCACGGGTACCTTGATCAATTTTTTGCCCTCGGCGCGAATGATGATCTCCGGGGGCGTCCCGTTGTCGGCCACAAACAGGATCAGCGTTTTTTCGCGTAGCTTGAGGGCGTTCAAGGACGCCACAATACGGCCGACCGCCTGGTCCATTTCCGCCACCATTTCTCCGTAGTTGTCATAACGGCCAAAGGGACCGTGGGGAACCGGCGTTTGCAGGTCGTCGGTCACCTCGTGAGCCACGGCCATGGAATAGTAGGCCAAAAAAGGCCGGTCTCGGTTCGCCTTCATGAATTCGATCAGGCTGCGAACGTAAAGATCCGGGCCGTAATGGCCAAGGGTATCTTGCCGTACCTTGCCGTTATGGTAAATCATCGGCTCGTAAAACCGTGGACCCTCGTGCCAACCAAAAAGATCCCACTGGTCAAACCCCAACCGCCGGGGATGAGAAAGATCGTCCTTGAGCAAACACAATTGCCATTTGCCGGCAATGCCCGTTTTGTACCCAGCCTGCTGCAGGTAACGCGAAAAAGTGTGAACCTCCTCTTTCTCTGAGTAATCGCCCCAAGTCACCTGGCCGTGCCGAAACGGATACCTGCCCGACATCAGGGTCAACCGCGAAGGATGACAGACCGGCATGCTGTAACAATGGTTGAACTTCATCCCGGTACGCGACAGCTCATTCAGATGCGGGGTGCGGTAGGACTGACCCCCGTAACATTCCAGCACCTCCTGCCCCACGTCGTCCGCAAAGATAAAAAGGATATTCGGCAATGACTTCCCCGCATCCTGCGCCTGCAATAAAACCGGTGACGCCAGGAGCCATGTATTGACCAAGACCATCGTCACGGTTGTTTTCAGGTTGTTTTCTCTCATCTTGGCTACTCCTGTTTTCGGGGCCATCTTGAACTCACCTGCTGAATCCAATCACGGGCAATCAGCTCATGTCCCTGGGGCAACGGATGGACCCCGTCCCAGATCCAGTGTTCGGGGGATACCGCTTTGGCAGCGACGTCAAAAACGTGCTGCGTCCTGACGTGGACCGCATTAAAATCGCTCGCCAGCCGGGCCACAACAACACCGAGTTTGTCCGTGGCCGCGCGACGGGTTTTCCAGGCTATTTCGTTTTTAAGCCGGCCCGATTTCAGCACAAAGGGATCCAGCAAAACCAGTCGCAAGTCGGGATTGGCTTTTCGGCTGGCCTTGAGGATCTCGCGGTAACCGGATTCAAAAGCATCCGGTTTGACACCCCGGCCGACATCGTTGGTGCCGATAAGAATGCTCAGCATATCCGGCTTCATGTCTATGGCATCCTTTTGCCATCGCTTGCGCAGGTCCGCCACGGTATTTCCACTGATGCCCCGGTTGTTAATATCAAGTTTTCCCCCAGGCAACTCAACGCCGAAACGAGCTGCAATCAGGAACACGTAACTATGACCAAGGTAATGGTTACGGTCTTTCTGGTTGCGTCCCCATTTCATGTCGGTGATCGAGTCGCCTTGAAAAAGCAACCGACTCCCTGTCTTGAACGCGGGGAGATGATGGTCAACGCCCGTCGACCTCCCTAGACCAGAACAAGGTTCCACCGTCCCGGCATACAATCGCTTCCTGCTGGCCGCCGCGATCCCCAGGCAACCGCTAATGACCAGGCTTCGACGATTCATCATGCGAGACTCCTTTTGGTTGGTATCGACTACGGGCATTTTTACCGCGGATAGCAGTACGTTTTGGAAAAACCCAAAGAGCCGGCCGCGCAGTCTGAACCTTTGACGGTAAATTTTCACTCTAGCAAAGCACAACCCCGGAAAATCGTTCAATTTTCTGATAGGCCGGAATCACGCAATCTACAGTTTGTGTTATTTGCCTGAGATGTCAACGCGGAACACTACAAGCAACACCCAAACCATAGGCGTGAACTAGACCCTGTTGGGACGAATGATTGAAATCTATTACACTTGAACCCAGCGATCGTCTTCCACGCGCGAAAACAATTAAACATCATCCACTCATGCACGACCAGTAAGCCGTTCCCCCATGCGTTTCTTTCTTCTGACCCTCAGCCTCTTTCTCCTGGGCTGCCAGACCGAGTCCGCCTCCACACCCGAGCCGGCCAAGGGCAAACCCTCATCCGGGCCTCGATTCAAAATCGCCGTACACCGATCGGAAAAAGGACAT